>JALYUK010000167.1 GCA_030853805.1 Actinomycetota bacterium
AACACGCCGGTGCAGTGCTTCGGGAAACAGGCCAGCAGCAAAATGCAGAGCCTGGTGCAGAGCCGCAGCGTCCGCTTGCAGGCCGACCCCACCCAGGGCGACCGTGACAAGTACGACCGCTCACTGCGGTACGTCTTCACCGCCGATGGCGTCAATGTCGCCCAGACGCTGATCGCCGGGGGCTTCGGTCGCGAGTACACCTATGCCGCGCCGTACCGGTTCCAGAAACAGTTCCGGTCCGCGCAGGTCAGCGCGAAATCCACCCGCTCGGGACTCTGGGGAGCGTGTCCCTTCTTCGGTGCTCCGCTGGTGGCTGCGACGCCCACTTCGGCCGGCGCGCGACCCAGTGTTGCGCCGAAGCCGACCAGGCGCCCCGCTCCCCCTGCGCCACCGGCTCAACCGGCGAAACCCGCCGGTGCCTGCATCATCAAGGGCAACATCAGTTCCAAGGGCGAAAAGATCTACCACGTGCCCGGCGGGCGGAGCTACGACAAGACGAAAATCACGCTCAGCAAGGGTGAGCGTTGGTTCTGCAGCGAGTCCGACGCCGTAGCGGCAGGCTGGCGCGCTGCCCGCGACTAGCGGCAGTGTCGCGCGGCAGTAGCCACGTACCCCCGGCTGGCAACGGACTGCACCAGATGCCCGAGCGGGCCGGCCGCCCTGGTGTACCAGCGTCCCGGCGCCGACACCGCGCTCACACTGACCTGCGTGCGGCCGTCCGGCAGCCGCTGCGCCACGAACAGCTCCTCACCCCGTTCCGGATGTCCGGGCAGCGTGCCGTAGGCAAATCCCTGCCGGTCCGGCTCATCGACCAGGTAGACGACCCTGGTCGGAATCCGGAACGCCACGCGCCCCGGCCCGGCGTGCAGCACCACGACATCCCCCACGGCGAGCGCCCGGTCCGGTGCCTGGACGCGCATCTTCAGACCCCGTTGCATACCGAGACCGAGCACAAAAGCTGCTGCCTTGTCGAACACTTCGGGTCCACCCACGATGCGGGATGCGCCGGTACGCCGCATCCCAGGCGGGGTGGGCTGCCCTGGCCGGGTCGCGCCGATCGGGGAGTAGGTGAGCGGCTGATCACTGAGCTTCTCAGGCATACCTCGATCATCTCGCGTGGCCCGGTCGACGACTGCGGCGGATGGCGCAACGGCGTGGTCACTGCGTACCGGTCGGCGGGGTGAGGGACACTGACCCCGCAGTCACCGTCCCACCTTGAAGGAGACACGCGGAGCATGGCGCGCGGCACCAAGACCCCACCCCCCGCCGACGATTTCGTCGAGAACATCGTCGACATCGACGTACAGGACGAGATGCAGAGCGCGTACCTGGAGTACGCGTACTCGGTCATCTACTCCCGTGCGATCCCTGATGCCCGTGACGGACTCAAACCCGTGCAGCGGCGCATTCTCTTCGGGATGGATGAGCTGGGGCTTCGCCCCGAGCGCCCGCACGTGAAGTCCTCCCGGGTGATCGGTGAGGTGATGGGCAAGTATCACCCGCACGGTGACCAGGCAATCTACGACACTCTCGTTCGGCTCGCGCAGGACTTCACCATGCGGGTACCGCTGGTCGACGGACACGGCAACTTCGGCTCGCTGGACCAGGGGCCGGCCGCCGCCCGGTACACCGAGGCCCGACCGGCGCCGGTGTCGATGACGATGCTCGCGGGGTTGGACGAGAACACCGTCGACTTCGAGCCCAACTACGACGACCAGTTCATGCAGCCGACCGTGCTGCCCGCTGCGTTCCCGACGTTGCTGGTCAACGGCGCGAGCGGTATCGCGGTCGGTATGGCCACGAATATGGCGCCGCACAACCTCGTCGAGGTGATCGACGCGGCACGCCACCTGATCACCCATCCGGACTGCTCACTGGACGATCTGATGCGGTTCGTTCCCGGGCCGGACCTGCCGTGCGGTGGACAGATCGTCGGTCTGGAAGGTATTCGCGACGCCTACCTGACCGGTCGCGGCAGTTTCCGCACCCGCGCGACGGTCCGGATCGAGAACGTGACACCGCGCCGCAAGGGCATCGTCGTGACCGAGCTGCCTTACCTGGTCGGACCCGAGAAAGTCATCGACAAGGTCAAAGACCTCGTACAGAGCAAGAAGTTGCAGGGCATCGCGGATCTGAAAGATCTCTCGGACCGCACCAAGGGACTGCAGCTGGTCATCGAGATCAAGAACGGCTTCAATCCCGATGCGGTGCTCGAGCAGCTCTACCGGCTGACGCCGCTGGAGGAATCCTTCGGCATCAACAACGTCGCGCTGGTCGAGGGCCAACCGCGCACGCTCGGCCTGAAGGAACTACTGCGGGTCTACGTCGACTTCCGGATCGACGTCGTGCGCCGCCGCACCCAGTTCCGCCTGGACAAGCGGCTGGCCCGCCTGCACCTGGTGGAGGGCCTCCTGGTCGCGATCGTTGATATCGACGAGGTCATCCAGATCATCCGCAGCTCCGATGATTCAGCATCGGCGCGCACCCGGCTGATCGACGTCTTCGACCTCTCAGAGGCGCAGGCCAACTACATCCTGGATCTGCAGCTGCGCGCGCTGACCAAGTTCTCGCGCATCAAGTTGGAGCAGGAGCAGCAGGAGCTGATCGAGGCGATCGAGGCACTGCGCGAGATTCTCGCGGATGAGAAGTTGCTGCGCCGCACGGTGTCCGCCGAGCTGGCAGAGATAGCGAAGACCCATGGCACACCGCGTCGCACGACGCTGCTCGAGGCTTCGGGTACGACCGCGACCGCAGCGTCTCTGGAAGTGCCGGACGACCCGTGTCACGTATTGCTGTCCTCCACGGGCCTACTCGCACGCACCACGACAGACGACCCGTTGCCGCAGGGCGGCGCTCGGCGCAAGCACGATGTCGTGGTCGCCGCGGTCACCACGACGGCGCGCGGCGAGTTCGGGCTGGTGACCTCGGCCGGACGGGTGGTGCGGGTTACAGCCATCGATCTGCCGACGATGCCCCCGACCAGTGGTTCGCCGGTACTGTCCGGCGGCGCTCCCGTGGGGGCTTACGTCGATCTCGCGGCGCGCGAGACCGTGGTGACGCTGACCTCGCTTCGCGCAGACTGCCCCGGTCTCGCGCTCGGCACCCGGGCCGGCACGGTGAAGCGGGTGAACACGGGCTATCCGAGCAGGGACTCCTTCGAGTTGATCACTCTCAAAGACGGGGATGCTGTGGTCGGCGCCGCCGAGTTGCACACCGGTGAGGAGGAGCTGGTCTTCGTCACCACCGACGCGCAACTCCTGCACTTCAGCGCCGCTGTGGTGCGTCCGCAAGGACGTTCGGGTGGCGGCATGGCGGGGATCAAGCTCGGTGCCGGCCAGAGCGCGCTCTGGTTCGGGGCTGTGGATTCGCAGGTGGCGAACGCCGTGGTGACGGTTGCCGGTGGCGACGATGCGCTACCGGGGACCGACGGCGGATCAGTGAAAGTGACCGACTTCTGGGCCTACCCCGGCAAGGGGCGAGCCACTGGCGGGGTGCGTGCGCACCGCTTCATCCGCGGTGAGAACGCCTTGGTGGCAGCGTGGGTCGGACCGACTCCCGCCCGCGCGGCTGGCTCGACCGGGCTCGCAGTGGATCTGCCCGACATCGACGACCGCCGCGACGGCAGCGGTATACCGGCGTCGGGAGCGATCGCAGCGATCGGTGGCGCGACCGGGTGACCGCCCGCCACGCCAAACTCCACCGCCTCGCCTGACCGGCCCACGGCACTGTGGCTCAGCAAACCCCGAGAGGCTCAGGTGGACGTGTGCCCCTCGGGGTTTGCTGAGCCATGGTCGGTCAGAGCGGCGGGGGTGCATGATGAACCGCGTGTGGTGGCGCCGGCGAGATACATCGATCTGTTTCGACAGGTCGGCGCCCGAGGCTCCCTCCGGTAGCAGCAGTTTCACCTTGCAGCAGGCCCACAGGTGCGGCACTGCGCTTCGCGCAGCCGCGTACCCGTTCGTGCAGGACTGGTCGCCTGGCGTCACCACATCTCACCTCCGAGTCCGACCATGAGACGTGATCCAGCGCAGCACGTCGCCCGAGCGCTGGCCTGGGGCTTTCTCGCGGCACCCGAATGGACCGACAGGGACCTGGTGGCCTCCGCCGTGACCACCCTCGGCTACCGGTACCGGTGGATGAAGCGTGTCGTGCGGCCCGTGATGGCGACTTATCACCGTCCTCCGGTGGATCGCCCCGAGGCGCTCTCCCGGTTCGTGCTCACTCACACCCCGCTACGTCAGGCCCTGGCCGATCAGGCCCATCGGGGTGCTCCGACCCGGGTGCGTCAGCTGGCGCTGGCCCCCGCCTCGATGGGTCGGCAGCGCTGGCCGGTGCCGCCGATCGAGGACCTCGCATCGCTGGCCGACCTGCTGGACCTGCCACTAGAGCAGCTGGGGTGGGCTGCCGACACACGCGGCCTGCAACGCCGCACCCCGCCCGGCCAGCTGCACCTCTACCGACATCACTGGGTGCAGCGCCCTGGTGCCGTGCCGAGACTGCTCGAGTCGCCCACCCCACTCTTGCGTGCGGTGCTGCGCCGGGTGCTGCAGGAGATCCTGGTGTGGGTGCCGGTGCATCCGGCCGCACACGGCTTCGTTCGTGGGCGCAGCGCCGTGACGAACGCGACCGCACACCTCGGCGCGTCCACGGTGCTCTGCCTGGACCTGCAGACCTTCTTCGCCACCATCACCGCGAACCGCGTCAACGGCATCTTCCGCTCGATGGGGTATCCGGAGTCGGTGGCCTGGACGCTGACCGCGCTGTGCACCCACCAGACCCCCGTGCACGTGTTGTCCGAGATACCCACCGGCGGTGACAGCTCGCAGCGGTATCTGCTGAGGTCGCGGCTGCGCTCGCGCCACCTCCCCCAGGGCGCTGCGACGTCACCCGCACTGGCCAATCTGGCCTGTTTCGGGCTCGACCAGCGCCTCGCGCGATATGCCGCGGCTGCGGGGCTGACCTACACGCGGTACGCCGATGACCTCACCTTCTCCGGGCCCCAGTGCTCAGCGCAACGTCTCGTATCGGCGGCCAACGCGATCGTGCGTGAGGAGGGGTTCGCGCTCAACACGGCCAAGACGCGGGTACGCGGGCCTCATCAACGGCACGAAGTCACCGGGGTCGTGGTCAACGAGCGACCCAACGTGCCACGCGAGTACTACGACCAGCTCCGCGCAGTCCTACACGACGCGCACATACATGGAGTCGACGCCGCGAACCGCGACGGTCACCCCGATTTTCGACGACATCTCGACGGGCGGATCGGCTGGGTGGAGTCGCTCAACGCCGGGCGCGGCGCGCGCCTGCGTGCGCAGTACGACGCCGTCATCTGGCCGATCTGACCGCTCACCCATCGCCGCGCTGGGAGCGTTCGCCGAGGATGAACGCCGATCCGGTCGCGACCAGGAGGAGCGCTGCCCAGACGGGGTCGCCGCTCAGGGCAAGTAATGCGGCCGAGGCGGTGACCAGGAGCAACTTCAGGGCCAGGCTGCCCGGGTACGACAGTCCACGGCTGGCCCGAGGCGCCAGCCACAGGCCCCACACCACGGCAGCTGTGAGCGGTAGCGCGATCGCGAGAAGCACGGCGGTGAGCGCATCAGGTCCCAGCCGCGCTCCAGCTGTGCCGAATGCCGACAACATGAGCAACTCGGCCACGAAGACGAACACGTCGACCACCGAGACGGCATGCCGCGAATCACCGGACAACCACACCACCCCGCCTTCGTGCAAAGTGTGACAGGCGCAGAAAAGGACACCGATCGGGTTCGAGCACTGTCGGTAGCGAATGTCAGCATGACCGGGTGCTGCACACTGTCGCGATCTCCGGGTACCGCTCAGTACGCAGCCTCGTGCTGCCACTCGCCGGGCTGGACGT
>JALYUK010000170.1 GCA_030853805.1 Actinomycetota bacterium
CCCGATCTCGAGCTGCGCGTCGGCGATCGGCTTACCGGTCTCGTCATGCACGACCTTCGCCAACCCTGCCAGCCGGCGAGCGAGTACGCCGCGCCATTTCCCGAGTACCTCTTTGCGGCCGTCGAAGCCCAGTTCGTCCCACCACTGCGCGTCAGCGTGCGCCCGTCGAACCGCTTCCCTGACGGTCGTCTCATCATCGATGGGGTGGATGCCGACGACGTCACCCGTTGCCGGATTCAGCGATTCGAAGGTGCGTAACTCCTGTGCGCCGCCGGGAACGGTGTCGATGTCGGGGGTGGCAGTGGTCATGAGGTTGCTCCTGCGTTGGCGAGTCGGGATGTGCGCTGAGGGGTGGCGCCGAGGATCAGGTCTGCGGCTCGTTCGGCGATCATGATGGTCGGTGCGTTGGTGTTACCGCGGACCACCTCCGGCATGACGGAGGCGTCGATGACACGCAACCCGCTGATGCCGTGTACGCGCAGCTCGGCGTCCACGACGCTGTCGGCGTGGTCGCCCATCGCGCAGGTGCCGACCGGGTGGTAGAGCGTCTGGGTCTCCTTGCGGATATGAGCTTCCAGCTGCTCTGTGGTGGGCGAGTCCGAACCCGGCATGAACGGCTTGTCCAGGAATTCCGCAAGGGGGCCGTGGGCCGCTACCTGTAGAAGTTGCTCGCAGCCGGACACCATCGCGTCCAGGTCGCGCTGGTCGTCGTAGTAGGCCGGGTCGATGCTGGGATGCCACGACGGGTCGGTCGAGCGCAGTCGGATGGCGCCGCGACTGGCGACGTTGACAAGGGTCGCACCGACCGTCACCTTGCGAGTGGCAGATTCATGAGCGGCGTTGTCGTAGAACCCGGTCGGCGTGAAGTGCACCTGCAGGTCGGGCGCGGGTAGACCGTCGCGACTATGCAGGAAGGCACCGGCCTGCGCGACGTTCGATGTCAGTGCGCCACGACCGAATGTCTTGGCCTTGAGCATCCCGGCGAGGTTGTTGAACTCCATGATGTCGGTGGTGCCCTTGGTCTCCCAGATCAGCGGCACCACGGGATGGTCGTGCAGGTTGCCACCGACGCCGGACAGGTCGTGCAGCACCTGGACGCCGGTCTCGCGCAGGTGGGTGCCCGGCCCGATCCCAGAGAGCATCAGCAACTGGGGCGACCCGATGGCACCGGCGGACAACAGCACCTCGGCGTTCACGGTGACGGTGCGCTGCCCGCCCTGGTGCTCGAAGGTCACGCCGACGGCGCGGTCGCCTTCTAGATTGATCCGGTGCACCAGCGCACCGGTAATGACCGTGAGATTGGACCGGTCCCGGATCGGTGCGAGGTAGGCCCGCTCGGTCGACCAGCGACGCCCGTTGTGACAGGTGACCTGGAAGAAACCCGCGCCCTCCTGGGCTGCACCGTTGAAGTCGTCGTTCGCGGACATCCCGGACGCCACCGCAGACGCGATCCACGCGTGGTTCAGCTCGTGGTTCCAGCGGTGGTCCTCGACGTAGAGGGGGCCGTCCTGACCGTGGAACGGGTCACCCAGGCGCCCGTTGTGCTCGGCGCGCTTGAAGTAGGGCAGGACGTCGTCGTATCCCCACCCGGTTGCGCCGTACGCGTCGCGCCACCCGTCGTAATCGACGCGGTTGCCGCGGATGTAGATCATCGCGTTCATCGACGAACAGCCGCCGAGCGCCTTCATCCGCGGCCAGAAGGTCGGACGCGCATCCAGCTGCTTCTGCCCGGTGGTCTGGTAGTCCCAATCCCATTTGGTGTGGAAGAGCGTCGAGAACGCCGCCGGGATGCTGATCTCGTCGGCGTCCGGCTCGCCACCCGCCTCGATCAGCAGCACGGTCACCGCGTGGTCCTGGGTCAATCGGTTGGCGAGTACGCACCCGGCGCTCCCACCGCCGATGATGACGTAGTCGTAGCTTTCGGATGAGCTCACCAGTTGCCTCCCGGGCACGAGCAGAGTGTGATTGCCATCACTGTACTCGCCGGTAGGAGTCACCTCTGCTGATCCCGCTGGTCAGTGCTGCCCGCTCAGGGCTTCGACCGGCGACACAGCAATGGCTCGCCGGGCCGGCGGCCGGGACGCGAGGATGACCAGCGCGACGCCGCCTACCGCGATCGCTACGAGCACCGACCAGGGCAGCCCCCAGGCGAAGCCCGGCGTGAACGAACCGACCAGCGACTGCGCACCCACGGACCCGTAGACCACCCCCAGCGATACCCCGAACAACACGGCACTCGCAGACAACGCCACGGACTCCCTGGTGATCATCGAGCGCACCTGACCGGCAGTGAAACCCAACGCCCGGAGCAGGCCGATCTCGCGGCGCCGTTGAATCACCGTGAGCGACATGGTGCTGACGAAACCGATACAGGAGATGACGCAGGAGATGACGACGACGCAGATCATCACCGCAGACGCGATCGCGAGGAACTGGTCGGCCTGCGCCTGCTGGTCGCTATTCAGATTTGTTGTCCGGGCGACCGACGCACGTAGTGCCGAGGCGCCCGAGGAGAACGTGGTGACGAGGGTGACCCCCACGATCAGTCCGATCGTCGACCGTGTCGTACGCATCGGATCCGCCACCGCGTTACGGCGGGCGATCAGACTGGCGGGGTCCGATCCGAGGATCCGACCGAAGCCGTCGACGACGCTGGGCACGATGAAGCGGGCACCGATCAGGATGCCTGTGGCGGACCCGACCGATCCGCCGAATGCCATCAGAAAACCGGCTTGGCCGGCCTTCTCACCCAGCCGGAGCGCCAGCAGCAGGCCGGCGCCACCCGCAACAGTCAACGCAACCGATACAACGGCCCGGAGGTGGGAGACCCGTCCGGTGATCGGCTGCGCCATCTCCACCTCCGCGAGTGCCTGCGCCGGCGTGACGGCCAGAATCCGCCGCGATCCGACCCATCCGGCAACTGTCGCGCAGCAGGTGATCGCCAGAACCGCGAGGACCGACTGCCCGCTGAACCACGCGTAGTCGCCCTTCGGCATCGTGCCCCTGGCGACGAGGAGGACGCGGACACCATCGGCGAGTGCCGTGCCCACCGCTGCCCCCGCGAGAGCGCCGACGAAGCCGACCTTCGCAGTGGTGGAACCGATCGAACGTCGTAGATCGCGGCCGTCCGCGCCGAGCAGCCGCAGGAGTGCGATCTGCTTCAACCGGCCTGCGATCACGGTGGCGACGCAACCGGTGATGACCACCGCTGCGACGTAGAGCGCTATGCCGATGAAGACGGTAGAGACCACCCCCAACAGGATCCCCGCCAGGATGCCGCCACTGCCGGTGGTCGTGCCCAGCATCGAGGACGCCATGATCAGCGCCGCGGCGTAACCGCCGCTCAAGGCGGCGACCGCCACGACGGTGCCGAGCTCGCGGGTGCTACCGAGCACTTCCGGCACCCGATTCATGCCGCACCTTCCTCGACGTCGATCAGCAGCTGGGAGATCTGCTGCGCGGGTAGCGGTCCGTGGTCGGTCACGAGGGCGCCGTCGGCGATCACCAGGATGCGGTCGGCGTAGGACGCGGCGACCGGGTCATGGGTGACGATGGCGATCGTCTGCCCGTACTCCTGTGCCGCGGTCCGCAGCAGGGTCAGCACCTCTCGCGAGGTGCGCGAGTCCAGGTTGCCGGTGGGCTCATCGGCGAACACGATCTGCGGACGCGAGGCGAGAGCCCGCACAATGGCCACCCGTTGCTGCTGACCGCCGGACAGTTGTGCCGGCCGGTGGGCGACCCGGTCGCTCAGTCCGAGGGTCTGCAGGAGCCGGTCGATCCATTCCCGCTCCGGCGCCCCGATGGGCCGCCCGGCCAACCGGAAGGGCAGCTCGACGTTCTCGCGCACATCCAACGTCGGTACCAGATTGAAGGACTGGAAGACGAAGCCGACGTGGTCCCGACGCAGCACCGTGCGTCCGTGATCGTCCAGCGAATGCAGCGGCGCGCCGGCGAGGTACACCTCCCCTGATGTGATGTCGTCCAAGCCGGCGGCCACGTTCATGAAGGTCGACTTCCCCGAGCCGGAGGGGCCCATGATTGCCGTGACGCCACCGCCGTGGATTTCGACGCTGACGTCTGCCAGCGCATGGATCGCCTGCGGGCCACTGCCGTACACCTTGCTGACGTGGCGCATCGCCAGGACGGCATTCGTGGTGCGCTGCGATGACACCGGCGCGTGGGGGGTTGTCTTCATACCTCCAGCGTCCTGCAACCGCACCCGCCTGCCATCGGCGCGAAGGATGATTCGCGTACATCCTGCGATGTACGACGACCCCTCGGCTTGCCCACCTGCCTGCTGTGCCGGCGAGACGACGCGTCAGATCAGACCGTGGTCATAGGAATAGACGACCAGCTGGACCCGATCACGCAACGACAGCTTGGCCAGAATCCGCGAGATATGGGTCTTGACGGTGGCCTCTGAGAGGAACTCCACGGCGGCGATCTCCGCGTTGGAAAGACCCCGCGCCGCCCGCAGCAGGATCTCCCGCTCGCGCGGGGTCAGCGAGTCGTACTCACGGCCGGGGGCCGTCGTCGCGCGGCCCTTGAACCGCTCGAACAACGTCCTGGTCGCACCGGCGGCGACCACCTGACTCCCATCGGCAACCGCGCGAATGGCTGCCAGCAGCAGCTCCGGCCTGGCGTCCTTCAGGACAAAACCGCTGGCGCCGGCCTCGATTGCATCAGCGACCGCGTTGTCGAGGTCGAAAGTCGTCAGCACGAGTACCCGCGGTGTCGAGGCGGTGGCGTTCGCGCGAATCTGACGGGTCGCTGCGACCCCGTCGAGCTTCGGCATCCGCACGTCCATGACGATCACATCAGGCGTTGTGCGCCGCGCGAGGTCCAGCGCATCGGCACCGTCCGCGGCCTCACCGACCAGCTCGATATCGGGCTGGGAGCGCAGCACCATGGCGATACCGGCGCGGAACAACTCCTGGTCGTCGACCAACGCCACCCGGATGGTCATACCTGCCTGCCGATCGGGATCGTCGCGACCAGTCGGTGCTCGTCACCTTCGCGAAAGACATGCAGCTGCCCACCGGCGACAGTCACCCGCTCCTTCATCCCGATGATGCCGTGCCGGGTGCCTTCACCCGAGGCCGCACCCGGCACCACGGCGTTGACCACGGTCAGGAAGTAGGCATCTGAGCCCCACACCTGTTCCACCCGCACCGGCCGAGACACATCGCCGTGTTTGAGCGCGTTCGTCAGGGATTCACTCAACACGCGGTATGCGGTCAGGGAAAGGAGCGGGGATGTGTAACGCCCGCCCGACTCGGTCAGCTGCAGCTGCAGCCCCGACGCCCGCATCCGGGCGATCAGTTCATCCTGATTCCGTGTGCTCGGTGCGTCGGCGGCCTTCGTGTTGTCGCGCAGCTCGGTCAGAATGGTGCGTACGTCGGCCATTGCCGAGCGGGCGGTCTCGCCGATGACCTCCAGAGCACGCTCGGCCTCCTGCGGACTGGTCTTCAGCGCATATCGCGCGCCATCGGACTGCGCCGCCACGACCGCCCAGGAATGCGCGACGACGTCGTGCATGTCCGCAGCAATACGGGCGCGGTGCTGCTGCTGGTCCAGCTCCTGCGCCAGGCGCAGCCGCTCGGACGCCTCCAGCTGCGCGTCGACCCGGGACTGCACAGCCTGCTGATTCTGTCGGCGCAGGTAACCGGTAGTCCAACCGCCACCGCATACGACCCCGGCCGACATCGCGAGCGCCAGCACCGTGACGCCCTGGTAGCCGTAACGGCCGCTGCCCACACCGGTCACGTTGACCAGGCCGGACCCGGCGCCCGCAAGTACGACCGCCGTGGGGACGCCCGCGAGCCCGACAGTGCGGACCCATGCCCTGGGGTCAGCACCCAGCGTGAAGTAGAGCGGCGCGTAGGCGAGGTCGGCGACCGGCACCAACTGCCCGCTACCGAGTTGGAGCAACGCGCCGAGCACCGCCAGCCCGATGGCCACCGGCACGCTGAGACGCCGGGCGACGATCATCACTGCGAGGACGACGACCGCGGCGAAAGCCCATCTACCCTGACCGCTCTGCAGAATGACGGACAGCAGGATCAGCAGACCCGCGCCGAGCGCATCCACCAGAAGATGACGCGCCTGCACTCGGCGCTCGTCCTCCCAGACGTCGTGCGTCATCAGGTCGGGCACGTTCGTCATATCAGGCACGCC
>JALYUK010000192.1 GCA_030853805.1 Actinomycetota bacterium
GGAGGCGGTCGTGCTCGCCAATGAGCGGTTGCTCCTGCAGCAGACCGGGGCCGCCCTGCAACGTATCCAGGACGGCACGTACGAAACCTGCGAATCATGCACCAACCCGATCGGCGCGGCGCGACTGCAAGCATTCCCCCGCGCGACCATGTGCCTGCACTGCCGCGAACTAGCCGAACGCCACCACTGACCGCAGGATCCCTGCGCCCGGGGGCAGGGTCGGCCCAACCGTCGCCGTGTCGGGATCGATGACCGAGACGAGATCCGCGACTGGCACGCGGGCGGGAGCGATTGGCCCTTCAATTCTGGTTCTGACACGCTGGCAGCACCATGGAAACTGAACCGCTGGCCTTGCTGAAGGCGCCACAGATCATCAGTGCAGATGTACAACATTTTCTCCATGGCAGTCTTTTCCTGACTCGGGCGTTCATCGAGCGCTTCGCCGGCGACGACGTGACTGATTCCACCGAGACGGTGGACTTTTCCTACCGAGGTGTGGACTACCGGGTCGACCTGTCAGCACGGAACGCCAAAGCCCTGGACAAACTGCTCACCCAGATCGTTGAGGCCGCCTGTTACAAGGTGCCTCGGCCTGCTACACCCCGCCGAAGTGCCGACACACGCAACAGTGCCCCGCCCGCTAAAGCGGTTCGAGCATGGGCAAAAAACCAGGGCATCAAAGTATCCGACCGAGGTCGCATCTCCACAGACGTTACCCAGCGGTATCAGGACGCCCACGGCAGATAGACACCTCCCACACCGATCAGCCGTAAGCGGATCGTTCTGCGGAAATGTGCTTGTGGACGGACGGGGTCAGGTGGTGTGCTCGACGGTGATGACAACAGAACTGGGTGACAAACAGCTGCTTGATCAGTTTCACAATCAGATTCGGCTTCGGGGCCGAGAGGATGAGCCGACACCAGGCATAGTGCAAGACACCGACGGGCTCGTCGTTCGCCGGTACCCAGAGCAACCCGGCACCTCATATTGCATGGTCGAGTGCCCCAGAGGCCTCGGTAACGACCCCCAAGGTTCGATCTCCCGGCAGGTCGACTTCTTCACCTCCCGCCGCGAGAAGGTGGAGTGGAAGACCTACTCCTACGACAAACCCGCAGACCTCACCGCCCGGTTGACTCGCGCGGGTTTCGTCGCTGAAGATCCCGAAGCCCTGCTCCTCGGTGAGGTCAGCAGCCTGATCCACAACGTTGACCTGCCACCCGGGGTGAAGGTGCGGGAAGTGAGCAGCGACCACGACCTGGGTCGGGTCGAGGCGCTGATGGGCACGATTTGGGGATCGCGCAGCAGTGACGGGGCGCTGTCATGGGAAATGCAGGCCAACCCTGACGCGCTGGACGTGGTGGTCACAGAAGAGTCACCCGAGGGGCCGGTCCTGTGTGCTGGCTGGTTGCGCTACTCACCCGGTACCGACTTCGCCAGCATGTGGGGTGGGTCAACACTGCCTTCCTGGCGACGCAAGGGCCTGTACCGAGCCACCGTCACCCACCGGGCCAGGCTCGCTCAAGAACGGGGCTACCGGTTCATGCGCCTGGATACTTCACCTGACTCCGGGCCGATCCTGGTGCGCCTCGGACTACGCCCGGTGGCCACCACTACGCCCTACATCCTGGACGCGCGCAACGACAGATGCTGAGGCGCCACTCAAACAACGTCCGAGCCAACAGCAGCCCATCCCCATAGGACGGTCGGCAATCGGTCGTCTATCGGGTCAGGCGGGGAGTGTCGAACCTGGTCATTCGGTCCCGTGATGGGGATTGATGGCTCCTACTGTGCTGGTTTTAACCGGTGGGGCCACAGGTCCCACGTCGTGCAGATACGGTCCAGTTCACGGCCGTGAAGATGGATCTGCCCGTAAACCCAGGGATACACCGGCCCGGTGGTGATCTGCTGACGTAACAACATCCGGGAACGGACATCCCCGATGATGTGATGCATGGCCCGCCGTTCCAGATGGCACACGATCAGATGCGTCCTGGTCTGCGCCTGCGTGGCCGCACCACGGACATGACTGATCGGCACCGAAGCCCAAGCCTGGCCAGTGTCAGCGATCGCACCCTCGAATCCGGGATGGGTGCCCGTCCACCAGCGCAGCTGCTGGTGCACATAGGCCGCCAAGAGGGGGTCGCCCTGGTCTCGGGTCGTTAACACCAGTACCGGGTGACTGCGGGGCATCCCGTGGCGATCGATGATCACCCGTGAGGTCCACTGCAACCCGGACAAGTCATGGGTCACTAATAGCGCCCGCAGTTCCGTCGCGGTACGCACCTCATCAGGGTGCTCTGATGCAGTACCGATCACGATCCTTGACACCAGCTTCGAGGGCACCGACGAACCATAGTGAGGTGTGACCGCCCGCGGCTACGGTCACACCGTCGTGCAGGAGCGACCACGACCAACCTGTAATGGACAAGATTGGTGCGCCGTGCCCAATCCCGTCGCTACTCCAGCGGCCACCGTCGTCTCGCGACGGGGATCGAGGACCGGGATTGGAGTAGCTGGTGGCGTATAGGTTGCTACTTCCTGTCCGGGTGGTCCGGGGTGAGGTTGGTCAAAATGGCGGTCGCTTCGGTGACGGGGCTTATCTGATTCCTGCGGGTTGGCCGGTGTTGACTCGGTGTAGTCGTCCGGCCCGCGCGGTGATCCATACAGTGAGCCCGAAGATGATCATCGCTAGTGGTACGTGGACCGCGATGAGGCTGTCGTATCCGTAGTCAGTGATGAGATGTCCGATTCCGGTCTGGGCCAGTGTCAGCACAAATAACGCGATTGCCCATTGAGCCAGCCGGGGTGTGGCCTGACGGATCCAGATCCAGCCGATGGCGGCGCTGATGAGCGCGAGAACCCAGGAGGCGTCTGCGATGACACCGTGGGCGGTGACCCAGGTGTCGCTGCCGGTCTTGTTGACGAAGGCACCAGCCGTGACGGCCTGGACCAAGATAGCGACTGAGGTCACGCAGCAAGAGATGAAGAACCGCAATGACTGTGCTCGTGAAGCTGGTACCAGGTGGGGTTCTACGCGGCCAGCCTCGGCCAGGGCATCAGTCATGGTGCGGTTCCTATCGGTACGGTTCATATATCAGTTCAGGATCAGTCTGCACTGCGGCAGTTCCGCGCCCCCTGATGGGGGCGCCAGCGGGGCGGCAACGGGTGCCCGGGTGCCCGGGCCGTGCCCAGGCACCGTGTGACCGTGCACCCGTGCTGGATTACCCAGCCACTGACACCACGCGTTCCTCACGCCCCCCTGCGCGGTGGTGGCGCGTGGCCAGGAGACACCAACACCGCGAAGCACCCGCAACTGGTAGCCGGCCACAGCCCGCAAATCCAGCCACCCCGGGGACACTGAAGCTCCCCGAGCTGGCAGGCGAGTTCGTCCCGAAGTCCGATGGTCCTACGCCGTCGACGGGGACAACTGCGACAGTTTCAGCTCCGCCAGGTTTTGGGCTGATTGACAGACCCGCCATTGTTGGCGTGGTCCTCGGCTCACCTCGATGCGTCCAGCACGCGGCTACAGCACCAACAGGTCGAACAAAGACGCTCCCACCCATCTTATCCGGCTGAGGTGTTGAACCTTTGTTGTTTGATGTCCTTCGAGACCAGAGTTGCTGATGGAACCGTGTATTGAACCCCGGGTTCGTGCCTGGGGTATCTGGTCGGGGTCCCGTTCCGTCTGGTCGGGCTTAGCGCGTCCTTAGCGCACGATCCTGGACCGCTACTACTCGCAACCCCCTACAACGGCGCAGTCGCAGGGCGCGGTTCAATTTCTGGCAACCCCGATTGCGGCAGGTGACAGCACCGTTACCGGCACTCCAGCGTGTGGAGTGCTGGCCCGCGCGGTAATAGTTCTGAGTTCAATTAATGACATTCGGACTGCGGCAGGTAACAACTTGGTCAATATTAAAGCCCGCTCGTGCGGCGAGCAGATCCGACAAGCAGAGTGAGGGCGTCAAGCTCCTCCGGGTCCCACCCCGACCCGTGAGCTTCTTTCGGAAGGATCACCCTTGAAGAAGGCACTCACTTTGCTTGG
>JALYUK010000204.1 GCA_030853805.1 Actinomycetota bacterium
TCTTTCAGTGCTGCGAGCAGGTCTTCGTCGCTGCCCGCTCCGGTCTCGAGAATGGCGATACCGGCCGTCGCATGCGGCACGAACACGTGCAGCAGTCCGGTCTCGACACCGTTCAGTGCGCTCTCGCACTGGCGGGTGATATCCAGGACGACCTCGCGGTTACCGGTCTCGATCTCAACTGTCTGAGTCTGCATGCCCCCAGTCTCGCCCAGTGGTTGCTGTCAGGTGGCGCGTGCCGTCGGCCTCAGTGCGCGAAGTGGCGGGTCCCGGTGAAGTACATCGAGACACCGGCAGCCTGGGCGGCATCAATAACAGCCTGGTCGCGCATCGAGCCGCCGGGAGCGACGATCGCGCGCACCCCGGCGTCGATGAGCACCTGCAGACCGTCGGGGAAGGGGAAGAACGCGTCAGAGGCCGCAACGGCGCCCTGAGCGCGGTCCTGACCGGCGCGGGTCACCGCGAGGTGGCAGGCGTCCACGCGGTTGACCTGCCCCATACCGATACCGACCGAGGCGCCGCCATTGGCAAGCAGGATCGCGTTGGACTTCACCGCACGGATCGCCCGCCACGCGAACTGCAGATCAGCCGCAGTGTCCGCATCCGCGGGATTGCCGGAGACCAGTCGCCAGGAGTCGAAGTCGTCGCCTCCGATGACGGCGCCGGACCCGTCGTGCAGCACCGCATCGACCATGTCCGCCTGCTGCATCAACAACCCACCGGAGATGTGCCGCATCTCGCCCACCTGCTCGCGTGGCGCGGCGCGCAGCAGCCGCAGGTTCTTCTTGGTCTGCAGGATCGCCAACGCCTCCGGCTCGAAATCGGGAGCGACGACGACCTCGGTGAAGATGTCCTTGACGGTGTCGGCCATTGCGGCAGTGACGGTGCGGTTCGTCGCGATGATGCCGCCGAATGCCGAGGCCGGGTCGCACTCGTGGGCCTTGCGGTGCGCGTCGGCGATGTCGGAACCGATCGCTATCCCACACGGGTTCGCGTGTTTGATGACGGCAACCGTCGGCGCATCGCCGTGATCGTAGGCCGCCCGGTGCGCAGCGTCGGCGTCGACGTAATTGTTGAACGACATCTCCTTGCCGTGCAGCAATTCCCCCTGCGCCAACCCCGGCGAGGTCAGCGCACCGTTGTCGTAGAGCGCGGCCGCCTGGTGGGGGTTCTCGCCGTACCGCAGGGGACGGACCTTGTCGAAGGTGGCGCCGACCCATGTCGGGAAGCCGTCGTCTGCGGAGCTCACGGTCAGCACCTCCCCCATCCAGGTGGCGACTGCTACGTCGTACGTCGCGGTATGTACGAAGGCCTGCGCCGCGAGACGTTCACGCTGCTCGAGGGTGAATCCGCCGCCGCGGACGCTGCTCAGCACCTCGTCGTACGTCGTGGGATCGGTGACGACCGCAACCGACCGGTGATTCTTTGCGGCTCCGCGCACCATCGACGGACCGCCGATATCGATCTGCTCAACACACTCCGCCGGGCTCGCTCCGCTGGCGACCGTCTCGTTGAAGGGATAGAGGTTCGAGATCAGCAGGTCGAACGGCTCGACCTCCAGGTCAGCCAGTTGCTCCCGGTGAGAGGGATTCTCGGTGTCGGCGAGTAGCCCGGCGTGCACCTTGGGGTGCAACGTCTTCACGCGGCCGTCCAGACACTCGGGGAAACCGGTGAGGTCCTCGACCTTCGTGACCGGCACCCCCAGCTCGGCGATCAACCGGGCCGAGCCGCCCGTCGACACCAGCGCGACGCCTGACTCGTGCAGCCCACGCACGAGGCCCTCCAGTCCGGTCTTGTCGTAGACCGACACCAGAGCGCGGTGGACCGGACGTCGGACCTCGTTCGACTGCTGCGCCTCTGACTGCTGTGTCACGGGATGCTGACCTTTCGACTGTTGACAGTGAATCCTTCGCGGGCCATCCGCCCGACGTAGTGCACAAGCTGCGGTCGTTCGACGGACTTGATCCGTTCGGTGAGCGTTTGGACGTCATCACCGTCAAACACCGGCACGGTCGCCTGCGCAACGATCGCTCCGGTGTCAAGACCCTCATCAACCACGAAAAGCGTCGCCCCCGTCACCTTGACGCCATACTCCAGCGCATCGGCGGGACCGTGCATCCCGGGGAAACTCGGCAGCAGGGCGTTGTGGCTGTTCAGGTAGCGGCCGCCGAACTTCTCCAGAAAGCGCGGACCGACCAACTTCAGAAATCCGGCGGAGACAACCAGGGCCGGCTCATGGACGGCCACCAGGTCGGTCAACCCGCTGTCCCAGGCTGCACGGTCGGGAAAATCGCGGACCCGGCAGACAAAGGTGGGCAGACCGGCACGTTCGGCGCGAGCGAGGCCCTGCACGCCTGCTCGGTCCGCTCCCACCGCTGCGATACGCAACCCGTAGGCCGGGTCGCCGGCTGCCTCGATCAGGGCCTGTAGAAGTGTTCCAGAACCTGACACGAGGACCACGATGGGCACCGGCTCGACCGCAGAGGACACAAGCAGCAGGCTACCGGCCTCCGGGCCTCGCCCAAGTCGCTGAACAACTCGCCGGTCCAGTAGCGGGTCTCAGGGCGAGAGTCGGGAAACCTGGGACGACTCGCCGGTCGAGTGTCGGAAAACCTGGTCAGAGCTGAGAGCGACGTGCCTGCAGATAGTGCGTGATCGTCGCAGCGGCGAGCGCGCCTGCGGCGATCTCGACCGCGAGCAGCGGCAGCACCATCGGTGACACGTATGCCTGAGCGAGCGGCGCAGCACTCACCCGGGCACCCGCGAGCCAGATCAGGAGGGCAACAC
>JALYUK010000019.1 GCA_030853805.1 Actinomycetota bacterium
GGCCCTGTGTCATCGAGGTCAACAGGTGCTCGTATCCCTCCCTGCCACGGGTCGACGCCGGGGCATCCTCAAAAACGATTGGACGGCCGTAGGCAACTGATCCGGCTGGGAGGCCGGTGTGCCGGTCACGGATCCTCTGCGGTACGCGCAGGGCGATCGCTATCTGGCAGATCCATAACATTCTGTTCGGCCGCTGGGTGAGGCATGGGAGGCTCCTTCAGTGACGAACGTTTCCGAACGCAGACGCGCCAGGCGCGTGGACTGACTCAGTAACCGGCTCGCAATCCGGTTCGATCAGAGCACTTGCATGTCTTGTCCCACCGTGGGACGCTCTAACGATGTCCCACCGTGGGACGCTTGTAAGTGGGGTAGAGGTAATGAGAGAAGATTCGCACGGCGGCACCTACAGCACTGACGATGTCGTTGCGGCGTTCGAGCAAGCGAGAGTCTTCGCTGATGCTGCCGCGTCAGTTCAAAGCGATGTGGAGTACCGGGCGATCCGGTACTTGCGTACCGATGGTCAATCGGTACGAGACATTGCCGCGAGGTTACGCATCCCAAAATCGACGGTTGCCCGCACCATTGCTCGATCGATGCCTGGGTTAATGCCAGGTCTTTGGGAGACGCCGGAGGCGCACGTCCGTGCCCACAATGCTGTGTGGGCACAGCACCCGGAGGAGCAGACTGCGAACGCCCTGTTAACTCGTGAGGTTACCGATGACGAGTCACTTGTGACCCAGATGCGGCCGGATTCATAACATCATGTTCGGCCGCTCGGTGGAGCACGGGAGGCCCTCTCAGTGACGAACGTTTTTCGAGCAGCTCCGTCTACCTCGCGAGGCCCCCGGCCTGTGCCGTCCGAAAGCCCTGCTCAGTGTTGACGCCGCTCGAAATGTTCGATCATGGCGACTTTCGGGTATGGGTTTGATCCGGCACTGGGGAGTGGTCCGATCGGCGTATAGAACGGGCGGGGTGACCATTTCGCACGCCATTACCCATGTGGCATGGTCTTCGAGATCTGCGGCCTGAGCCGGGTTTGCCGCTTTCATCACGGGACCGGCCGCCTGGGCGCCTGAGGCTAGGTGCTGGGGGTCAGTGGCGGGTCCGCAGCGGCAACCACACGCACAGGCCCATGATGGCCATGGCGAGGGGGAAGTGGATCGCGGTGACCCATGGGCTGTTACCGACGAGCCCACCGATGTAGGACTCCAGGACCAGTGCGACAGCAAGGGTGATGCTGCCGATCAGCAGATCGCGACGTTCGCGTATTTTGATGAAGACCACGATCGCGGCGACGATCGTGAGGAGGATAGCTAGGTCAGCGCCCCGGGAGTGCACCTGCACCCAGGTCGCGTTGTATTTCTTACTCTCTCGGATGAAGATGCCCGCCCATACGGCTTGGAAGAGCACGATCACAGCAACCACGCCTATGAGCGAAGCGAACAGGGGGCTGCGCTGAGGGTTCTGGATCGCGGATTTCTGGGTCGCAGTGGCTGCGCTCATCGCATACCTTTCGGTGGCAGTAGCTGTGCTCGCTGATCTCTGGCTTGCGGACCGCACTCGAGCAAGGCGTTAATGGACAAACTGTCCATTAGTGCTAGCAATTTAACAGACACCACCAGGACCGGGGTCGGGCGCGTTGCGATTCCCGATGGAGGCGACCGTAGGACCCGGCGCCCGTATGGACCACCTGTCGGAAAACATTGGCTCGGCGCGCGAAGCGCTGCTCTCGGTAGTTATTTTCCGTTCCGCTTACCTGACAGGGATCCCGCTTCGGCGAACCATTCGTCCGGCCGCTCGTGCGCACGGGTATCCGAGCCGACCCGCATTTGACTAGATCGGCTGCCCATCCTGAGGGGGTTGAGCTTCGGTTTTACCGTGCCTAGGCTCTGGCTATGAAGCTGTATCGGGTGATACTGCCAGTCGGCGATATCACCGCGGCGGCCCGGTTCTATGAGACGTTGCTCGACCTACCTGGGGAACGCGTCTCACCGGGACGCCACTATCTATCAGCCGGCGCGGTGATCCTCGCTCTTGTCGATCTGCGCGCTGATGGACAGGACCGTGACCCGCGGCCAAACCAGGAGCACGTGTACTTCAGCACCGCAGTCCTGACCGAAGCACACGCTCGAGCGGTGGCAGCTAGACCCTCAACCGGGCCGACCGAAATCCGTGACATGGCGTGGGGCGAACGTTCCTTCTACCTCACAGACCCCTGGCACAATCCGCTGTGCATCGTCGAGGAGGGCAGCGAATTCACCACGGGATGGGTGGGCTGATAGACAGTCCGCTGACCAAGTTCGCGTGCGTCCGAAGGTGGGTCGGGAAACGGGGTACTGGTTATTGACTGTGCAGCGCTTCACGGGCCGGGTGCTGGCATGGCTGCTGCTGGATGGTGACCACACAGTGCATGCTGGTTTTCGTGTCCACACTCGTCAGCGCGTCCGAACTCGCGGAGCACGTTCGGATATTGCGTGACCGAACTTCGCGCACGGTGTTGGTAGCGATCGATGGGGAGGGTGGCGCGGGGAAGAGCACCCTGGCCGAGTGCCTTGCCGCTGCTGTGGGTGGGGCCGCTGTCGTGTGTCTGGATGATTTCGCCCGTCCGTCGGTGGCGGGTTGGGATCGGCAGCGGATGATTCGTCAGGTTCTTGACCCACTTCGCGCGGGCCAGCCGGGGCGGTATCAGCGGTGGGATTGGCCGACCGACGAAGGCGCTGAGTGGCATGACGTTCCGGTAGGTGGGGTGGTGATCATCGAGGGCGTCTCAGCTATCTGCGAGGAACTGTTGGACCGCTGGGATCTGACGGTGTGGGTCTCGACTCCCAGAGAGGTACGTCTGGAACGCGGTGTAGCGCGCGACGGAGAGTCGATGCGGCAGCACTGGCTGGAAGTTTGGATGCCCGAGGAAGACGCTTACGTCGCAGCTCAGCTGCCCGCAGAACGCTCGGACTTCATCGTCAACGGCGCGGATTGATCACCGGTCACCGATCGGTCTTCGGTGCGGCCAGGTGGAGATGCGAGTGGCGCCGGCTGGAGGAACTTGAGATGGTTGCCGAACGGGTCGTGGGCGGAGGCGCGGCGGGAAGCTGGGGAAGTCGCTGTCCCAGGTGACATCCCGGTCGGCGCCCTGTAGACGGCGCGGCATCCTCGTCCTCGTCGAGGATGCCGCAGTGGCCATTGCGGGCGGGGTGGAAGTCGTCCCTCGGCCCCCACCAGGCCGCGTTCTTCGCGTTGTCTGCGGTGGTCGTGGGGCGGGGCACAATGAGTCCTGAGACACCGTGGCCCTGGAGGAGATCTGTGCGTCGTCGCGAGTATCGGCACCTGCTGCAGCACGCACCTCTGGCACCGGCGGTCATGGAGGAGTTGAGCCGCACCAACCCCGCCGACCTCTTCAACCACCCAGCACTGCCGACCGAGCTCGCGCTGCGGTGCGCTGCGACCGCGCCGGCAGACAAGCTCGCTGGCATGCTTACCGAGTTGCTCACCGCCCGGCTGCTGCCGTTGCTGCCGACCGTGCTGACTCGCCTGCTCGCCGAGCTGGAGCCAGCTGTTTGGCGCGACCAGCTGCACGCCTTGCTGGTCGCGCTCGAGGGAAGCGACCCGGCCCGAACGCGGGTGTTGGTCCCTCCCGCGGTGTGGCAGCTGCCCGCCG
Organism: Actinomycetota bacterium; assembly: GCA_030853805.1. GTDB lineage: Bacteria > Actinomycetota > Actinomycetes > Actinomycetales > Dermatophilaceae > Allobranchiibius. Next base: position 3,656 of record JALYUK010000019.1, read on the forward strand.
CTTCTGGTACCTCCACGCCGGCGGGGATACCGGTGGGCGAGCTGCTCGGCCCGATCGCCCGGTTCGCCTCCGATGCGACCGTCGCGCAAATCCTGCAGGAGCAGTCCATGGCGCTCCTACGCGCCGGGCCCTCCGGGGTACGTACCGTGGCGTTGCTGCTGACCCTGCGACCGGGGCTCAACCCGCTGGTGGGGCATCTACTGAACACCCTCGGCGGGGAGTTCGCGGTGCTGGAGCAGTCCGTCGCCGCCGTCCGGGCCCAAACGGCCGCGGTGTACGGGCACCTGCAGTCTCCCTGCACCCAGCAGTGCCCGTACGTGTGGTCGCTGCGCGGCTCTGCCGGTACCGAACTGCTGCACGTCATCGCGTACGCGCAGACCCCGAACCTGCACCCCGACCATGCCCGCGCCCTGCGTGAACACCTTCGTCTTCTCGGCAACCGCGGCGGCGCGGCGGATGACGTCAGCGTCGCCGACGTCGCCGCGGTGCAGGTCGAGCTCGCCGAACACCTCGATGCAGCACCATGCTTCGCCAGCGCCACCACGTTCGTGTGGACCGCCGCCGCCGACGGCAGCGCACCGGTGAGCGACCTGTACGAGCCCGGCATGGTCCTGGCCGGACCCGTCTTCGCCGCGCAGGTCGACACCTACCCCAACTCCGCGTTTGGGATCTGGCACTTCCTTATGTGGAACGACGATCCCCTGATCGACAGCAACGGGAACGCTCGCGCCGCAGGCGGCTCCATCGCCGCCACCGTTTACAACCAATACATGAGCTATTACCACTGACATACCGCGCCGCCAGCAGCGTCCGCGTGAACGGCTGGGCCCCGACTTCGCGCCCGGTGGTAACCGGGCACACATCGATGGATCATCTCCACGACGCTGACCGAGCGTTGACGGGCCGGTCGCGACCTCGAAGACAACACCGACACCATCAAGTCCGCTCCAGCTCACTACCGAAGATCGCACTCAACCCCGAGGGTGACCGAAGAACCACCACTCGGTGCGCAACCCGCTCCCACAAACTGGGTGGGATCGCGAACAGACCAGCCGCCGCTCCGGTAGAGACCCCGTTACGGCAACGGCTAAGCCGGCGCCTGTGGATGCTCACGAGTACCGTGATTAGCCCGATCGTCATTCGGCTACCGGCACAAACTCGCTGGGCATGTCACCGTGTTGCAGAGGTCCCTCGAGCCCGCCTGAACTCTTGACATGCCCTTATGGCATGTAGGTACAGTAACGACATGAAAATCGATACGCCGTCTCCCGGATCTCCTCAGGCGCAGCTAGAAGAGATCCGCCGTGCCCGCCTCGCGAGTAGCCGCCCTGCGCTGGCGCGCACGGTCAGCGCACTGTCCGCGGTGTGTGCGGGCGCCGGCGTCGCGCTACTGGCCCAGGGCAAGCCCGGCTGGACCCACCTGGCCTTCCTCGCAGCCGCCGTGGCTCTGATCGCCGTCGCTCATACCCTGCCTGGCTTCGCCCGTCGGCGACGCGGATTGTTTGGCTACCGCGGCTGGACCAAGACGGAAAACACCACGTTCCTGGCCTGCGCCGGGGTGCTGATGATCGCCGGGTTCTCCGGTGGCACAGACCTCGCCGTGATCTTCCTCGGCCTAGGGGCAGTGTCCGCTGTGGCATGGTACCTCATGTTGCGCGGCGTGCTGGTCTCTGACGGTCAGCGCCGCGTATGACTGGCCGCCTGGATGACACTCTTGGGTCCTTGGTGCGACTTAGGATCTGCGCCTACCTGGCCGGTTGTGACGAAGTCAGCTTCAAAGCCGTTCAAGAGTTCTGCGCCCTGACCCAGCCCAACCTTTCTAAACATCTGACCAGCCTCGCCGCGCGTGACTATGTCACCATCCGCAAAGTTGCCGCTGGACGCCGCACCGAGACCCGTCTGCAGCTGACGCACACCGGCGAGACCGCCCTGAACGAGCACGTACAAGCCCTCCAAGAGCTCATCACTACCGCCCGCGCGCAAGAACCAGTCGCTCCCCGGTAGACAAATCGTTGAGTGGATGCGGACGGCTGTTTTCACTTTTGTGACCGGCCAAGCTGGCCGATATAAGGGTCAAACGAATGGTGCCAAGTTTCGTGAGCCGCGGTCTCGCGCACGTCAGCAGGTGGCGACGTCATGACGCGTGACACATTGCTCTGGGCAGGGATCGCTCTCCTATGTGTGGGGGTGGTGATGATCCTCGTCGCCTCCAGCAAGACCCGGACTGAGTCGCAAAAGAAGTGGCTTAAGGCAACTGGAGTTGGTGTAGACGTTGTGGCAGCGATTCTGTTCCTCGTGGCGAGCCTCATGTAACCGGCAAATCTTGCGACCCTCGCGAGGCGGTCGACCCCACTGGGGTCCTACATCGCAGCGAGGTCCACGAGTCCGGCACATACCCACCTCAATCGAACTGGCCGACGAGGGGTTCACAACGGTGATGCGCCCTGCGCGGCCTCGACGCCGCAGTGGTCGGTAGGCCCAAGCAGCCGACCTGCCACCACCAGAAACATCAGCGGGACTGGCAGCTCGTGGCTATTTGCTCATCCGCCTCGTCGCCGCTGCCCGCTGGCTCGTCATCATGATTGCGTCCAGCCGCAGTTGATCGAGCCAGGCCCTGCCGCCCGAACTTGTTCGCAGCGCCCCGCTCATCGATGGGTCAGCGGAGTAGGTTTCGTTGACCGATCCACGACGGAACTGAGCTGTCACCCGCCGATGTGGGGTCGATTCGAGAGTACGTTGGGATCTCGCCAGCGACTTCGGGGGACACATGAAGCTCAACCACAACGTCCGCAGCGCTCTCCTGGCAGGCGTGATTGCACTGGTCATCTACGTCGTTATCGCGACCATCACCGGCCAGACTCTCGCAGCAGCTCTCGGCTTCGGCCTCGCACTTGGCGTGTTCACCGCCTTGGTGTCCTTCGCGATCTACACGCTGATCACGAACGCGAAGAAACGCGGCGACTGATCGCGTCGTGAATGCAGCGCATGCACTCCTGCTTCTCTGGGCATGTGTTCCGGTAGCCGAATCGTGCCGGTGAACGATCAAGCGCCAATGGGGGCATCGGCGACCACGGCCAAGCCGTCGCCGTAGTGGGATCGTCAAATGGACGGGGAACTTCACCTGCGGCTGGGGTCCGTACGCAGCACATTGCCGGTGGGGCGAGTTGTTAACCTCGGTGGGCGACGAGTTCGGTTCTGGTGGCCCACTTCTCAAAGCGTGGCTCTGCGATCTGCTTCAAGTGGGGTAATGATGAACAAGACCTGGCCATTCGTGACATGCATTCTAGGAACAGCGTTCTTCGGCGCTGCTCTGATCTTGCTCATCCCGTCGCTGTTCAGACCGGACCACGGTGGGCATCGGTGGGTAGCCGCGCTGATGGGGTGTCTCGCGGTGGTTTTTGCGGCAGGGGCTCTGTACTTGAAGCCACACTTCCCCGTGGGCGGCGACGACAGATAGCCCGTCGTGCAAGAGTTCGATTCCAGAGCCGAGCCCCTAGGCAGCGTAAATACCCCGCCACTAGCCTCGAACACTCCCCAGAGAGATCGGCCGCAACCGTCGGCGGCGGTCAGCGATCCAGCTCCGGTCGGCGATCCGTCACCGCTCAAGCGGTCAAGCGGTCGAGCGGTCGAGCGGTGAATCATGGCCCAGCTGTACTGCGGAGGTGTTCCATACGGACGCCAACGGCGGTGACGGGCCCCTGCAACCGGTGAGTTCATCTGCAGCTCGATGTCGTGTCCATTCGTGTCGTCACCGCCCGACGCGGTCCCAGGGTTGCCAGCGGTCGCGCTCCGATGCGATCGTTTGCCGGTGCTCGACTTGGGGATTGGTGACTAGGTGACAGTCTTGACGGACGCCTGAGAATACGAGTGTTGTAGCGACCTCCTCGCGATTGGTGATCAGGGGAGGTTCACTGTCGCTGCAGCCGAAGGATTGATGCACGTGTACCGCGGACCGGGCGGCGCACCCATTGATGGCTATGCGACACACCATGACGTCGGGGACACACCAGACGTGAGGTGTGTAGGGGTGGTCACCGGCCTCTGGGAGTGCTTCTCTTCGTTTCGTCGAGACCTGGTCGATGACAGAACATGGGAACAGGTGCTGGCCTCAGGGCAGTCGTACGCGGTCGACCGTATCGAGCGCTTCCCACACCGTGGAGATGAGCAGGAATGGAACGCGAAGACTCGGCTGCGTACAACGATGTTCGATGCTTGGCTGACTCAGTTCCGTGTTCTCGAGGTACTGCCAACTCCCGGACGAAGCGCCCGATAGGCGAACGGCGACGAGTCCTGCCGGCGCGATCTAGATGAGGTTTGTGACGAACTCGGACCAGCAGACTCAACCAGACATACTTCCCGGATGCTCCTGCGTGACCTTCGTACGTCGATAGAACTCGTGGTTGGCAGTTACCAATTTCCGGATATCGGATCGGGCGACCAGCCAGAGGATCCAGAGTCCTGGGATTCCAACTGGCTCATCGTTCAGGGCACCGTGACTACTGAAGCGGGGTCGCCATGGTCATTTCGGCAGCTCTGTCTGACAACCTGGGAGGTCGCTGAGTCAGCCGATTGGTGTCAGAACGTCGCAGCCGGCCTCGTGCCACTGCTCCCACCCGAGGCCAGGGAGCTGGACAACGCTTCGTTCTATGAGTCCATCCGTGCTGGACGGTTGACATTCACCGAGCCAAACTTGAGTTTTGGGGTGGGCGCTCAGTCGGCAGCGCGGATGGAGCTCCGCCTACCTCGTGCGGGGCCCCGCCCGCGGAGTCTTAAAAATGGAGGAACTCAGATTTTGTGTCGGATTCTCAATTTGATATCAGACGATTGTCGGAGTTCTCAGATTCGTGTGGAAGCACCACGCGGTTTCGTGGCAGCGGCGACCCGTCGCCTGGGCGGAGCGGCACACCGGCTGTTTCGTAACGGGATCCCGTTACGGCGATGGTCAGACGGCCTCGACAGATGCTTATCGGACGCCAATGTGCCGTCGCATGACGTTCCCCTGCACTGCCGGGTCAAACGTCGTCGTGCGCATTCTGGGTGACCGGTCCGATCGGCATTAACCTCTGTTGATGAAGTTTGTGATCGTTGTTGTGGTGGCTGCCTGCATCATGCTGATCGCTGCGCGGATAAGACGTAACAACCTCCATCGGTCTGACTCGACTCATGCCGACGGCTCTGGGCCCGTCATGCAGGAAGTGCACGTTGCAATCGCCAGGGCGAGAAGATCCGGGCTATCAAGATCTACCGCGAGCTCACTGGTGCTGGTCTGCGGGCCGCGAAAGACGCCGTGGACCGCATCAAGAGCGGGAATGATTCGATTCCGCGGGCCCACGTCAGCCACGACTACGACCTCACAGAAGTGCACGCCGCAATCGCCAGGGGCGAGAAGATCCGGGCTACCAAGATCTACCGCGAGCTCACTGGCGCCGATCTACGAACCGCGAAAGACGCCGTGGACCGCATCGTGCACGGCAGGCACCAGACGGCGTCAAAGAGCGCTAACCACACCCGCTGTCGTTCCTCTTGCGGACGATCACAGGACCGAGCAGCGTGCGTTACCTCGCCCACTGTGACGCGGCAGCGTCCATGTAGGTAGACGACTTTCAACCCGAGGATGTTCTTCTCTGGACCGACACCAGGGTGAGTACGTCAATCACGCGTAGTTCCTAGTGGCCGGGGATGGTTACCCGGATCAGTCCGGTCGTATGCTGCCGGGTAGTCAGCCGGGCTCGGGCTTGGCCAGCGTCAAACTACTGCAGGGGTGACCCGCAAGAGGAGCGGTCATGGAACCGGTGCGCACGGCAGAGACCGACCAGTTGTTACTCGAGCTGACTCAGCCCCTTGGCCGGGAGGATCCGTACCCGCGGTACCAGGCGCTGCGGGAGCGGGCACCTGTCGCGCTGGCGGAGGACGACGCCCTCGTTCTGACGAGGTACGCCGATTGCCAGGCCGTTTTACAGGACCACAGCTTTGGGCGGCCGGACACCGACGAGGTTTTCACCTCGCTCGGGCTTCCGGGTTGGCGGGACATGGCGGCCATCTACACGCTCAATACCAGCATGCTGACCCTCAACCCTCCCGACCACACTCGGCTGCGTCGGTTGGTGAACAAGGCTTTTACTGCCCGAACAGTCCAGCGCCTCAGGCCCGCGGTGCACGACCTCGTGGACAGCCTGCTTGACGAACTCGACGGGGGAGCCGACTTCGTCGACACCTTCGCCTTTCCGTTGCCGGTCGGAATCATAGGCGAACTGCTCGGCGTACCCGAATCCGACCGGGCCGCGTTTCAACCCCTCGTGCGTGACTGGACGATGATCCTCGACGTCTACGACCTTGGGGTGCTGGAGAGGGCTAACCTTGCAGCCGCGGAAATCCGGACTTACTTGGCAGCTTTGGCTAAGGAGCGTCGTATAAATCCTCGGGACGACTTGATCAGTTCAATGGTGACTGTGACAGGCGATGACGGAGCGGTCCTCGACGAGGACGAAGTCGTCACCATGTCCGCGCTGCTTTTCTCGGCCGGTTTTGAGACCACTACCCACCTGCTCGGCAACGGCCTGGTGGCGCTTGTGGACAACCCGGAACAGGCAGAAACTCTTCGTACGTCACCCGACCTGGCGGCCACTGCGCTGGATGAATTGGTCCGCTTCGACAGCTCCGTGCAGATCTCTTCAAGGGTGGCGCTGACTGACACCGAAGTGGCCGGGTTCCACGTTGCCAAGGGCTCCCGTCTTATCTGCTACCTCGGGGCCGCGAACCGCGATCCAGCGAAGTTCACCGACCCCCAGCGGCTAGACCTGACGCGTCGACAGGGTGCGCCGATGTCGTTCGGAGGTGGCATTCACTACTGCCTCGGCGCGCCCCTTGCCCGGCTTGAGACTCAGCTCGCGTTTCCGGCGCTGGTCAACCGCTATCCGAAGCTCCAGATTGCTGAGGGAGCCGAGCGTCGAGCCAGCTTGACCCTGCGGGGTTACACGAAGCTGCCCATTACCTGCTGATCAGCGCGAGTGCTTCATATTAAACTTCCGCGGGGAAGTCCGAGACGTAGGGAGCTTCGTGCGCCTAGCTACGTGGGGAGCTTTAATGCGTTTGTCACGTTGAGTTTCCGTGGGTCTCGTCGGTCTGACAATTGTGCGTCATTTCGCCGTGAATGCCCGTAACCCGATCGATCAGCGGGCGCGGTTTGCCCTTCGTCCGTCGTGCCCTGCGGATGTGCGGTCGAGCTGTCGACGAGAATGCAGGCATGGACGACGGGGGCGAGCGAGTCCGAGCCGAGATCTGCGCGTCCGGGCCCGCGCCGGTGGGCGACCACGGGGGTTTGACCACAGAACGTACAAGCCCGGAATACTGTCGAACGCGGCTTCAACAGTGTCAAACACTGGCGTGGTATTGCCACGCGTTATTACAAATACTCACCGACCTAGCGCGGCGGCGTGATCCTGATTGCCGACCGAGTCCGCGACTAACAGACGCAAGTTAGGCAGGCCTGCGCGGGGTGCCGGGCTGGTGCGGGGCTCGTCGTAGCACAGCGACGCCTAGGACTGCGAGGGATGTAAGGGTGAGGAGGGTACTCACGATGGTCGAGGCGGCCAGGTCCGGAACCACGGACCACATGGCGTGGATCGCGTCGCCGTCCGCTCTTCCCGGGGCGTACACGTACCCCAGCCACAAAGCCCCGCCGCCGAGGACAACAGCGGGGGCGGACCATCCGAACACGTGTCGCCGGCGGCGCACGGCGCGCACCTGCGCGGCAAGTGCCAATAACAGCACGAGGGGCACGCCGAGGAAGATCACTGTGGCATACCGGATGACTGGGTCGGGGGCGAACGTTCCCGGTGGGGTGCCTAAGACCGCGTGAACCAGGCCGTTGTGGAAGCGCCACCACAGGCCGTTGTCCGGGCCTTGGCCGGCGTTAGCCAGGGCTACGACCCCGAGGCCGAGGGCAGGACAGGCCAGCACGTAGCTCATCGACCGGTCAGTCTGACCGTCGTGCTCGATGCAGGAAGCGAGACCCCCGCCGGTGGTGTTCTCATTGCCGGCGTGCAGTTCCCATAGGGGACGAACCCACAACCCGCTGGCGTACTGGGAGTACTCGTTGACCCGAGCCAGCGGGGCGCGTGCGGCGGTGAGAGCCGGGCCCAGCGGGCCCGGGTCGCCCCTGAGGTGGGCCGCGACGACTCGGGCCAGGTCGCTCGCGGTAGAGACGACCCTGGCGGATGGCACCGAGCTCGGGACCTGTGGGGCTGGGGTGACGGCGGGCAGGCCCCCGAACCAGACGTAGTACCCGGCTGCCAGCCCTGGCGGTGGGTGACCGAGGTCCCCGGTCGTTGAGAACAGGCCCAGCGGTGCGGCCACCAGTTCCTGCAGGGCTCGCGCGTAGGGCTCCTTCAGGACGCTTTCGATGATCGCGCCGAGGATGTCGTAGTTGCTGTTGGAGTATTCGAATCGCTTGCCCGGTGCAGCGGTGAGGTCTGCGTTGGTGATCGCGCGCACGCCTGCTGTTATTGAGTTCGCCCGGCCAACGCGCCACCCCCACTGCGCCAGGCCAACCCTCGTCGACAGCCCCGACGTATGGGTCAGTAGCTCACGGACCGTCACCCGGGACAGTCGATCACTTCCCGTGCCGAACCACGGCAGGACCTGGTGCGCGGTGGTGTCCAGGTTCAGAAGGCCCTGGAGGACGAGCCGTTGCACTATCAGGCCCGTGAACTGCTTGCTCGTCGAACCAAGGACGAACGGAGTCTTGGGGGTAACGGGCGCGCCACCGGGGGCTGCTTCGCCGAACCCTCGCGAGACCAGAGGTCGTCCGTCACGAATGACGACGACGGCCACACCAGGAAGGTGCATCACGCCACGCTGTCGGTCCACGTAGCGCACGACGTCGGCGGCGGACCCCGCCACCGGTGGTGAAGCGACAGCTGTAGTCCGCTCGCCTGCACCGAGCCCAGCAGTGACGAACGGCGTCGCACCTGCGGGTGACGCGCTAAGCAGCAGCACACATAGTCCCGCGATCACCGAACCCCACGTAGCGGACCGCATGGCATCAGTATGAGAGGCACCCGTAGTCGTGACAAGAGGGTGCAGCACCCGGCGAGCAGCACCAAACCTGCTGCCTGACCGGGCCCGACAAGCGTTTCAGGACGAAGGACTGGCCGTCGGCGGTGGAACGCAGGCGGATATGGCCGCGGGTGCGGAACCACGTATCGAGGCGGGCCTGGGCTTCTTCAACGGTGACATCGTCACGTGCGGCGTGTGACTCGATCGCGGGCTTCGTATTCGTCGAGGACGGCACCTGGGGTGGGATAGCAGTCGGGGCTAGACGGTCGCAGCAGGCCCTGGGCGGTAAGTTGATTGAGGACGGCTGGATCGGTGCCGGAGAACACGACCCGTGTGCCCTGCTGAGAGAACCGTCTGATGGCTCGACGCAGTGTCTGGACGGCAGTGAAGTCGATGTCACTCAACGCGGTGCAGTCGATGCAGAACCAGTTGAGTGCGGCGGTGGAGGACGCGAAAGCAGCGAGGTCGGCGGCGAGCTTGTGCGCATTCGCGTAGTAAAGGCTGGACGGGAACCGGTAGATCACCAGACCTTCCCGGGTCCTTGCTTCGGCCGTGGCGGTCACTGCAAGCCAGTGCCCGCCCGGCTGCCGCGTCAGCACCTGGGTGCGCGGCGCGTAGCCGTGCCGCAGGTGGTCGACTATCGCGGCGAGCATGGCGAACGCGATGGCCTGCTCGACACCGAAGACCACGACGGCTGCCGCTGTGAGGATCGCCAACGTGAACTCGATGCTCCGGGCGCGCATGATTTCGGCGAGGCCCTTGACGTCGATGAGTTCGACCCCGATGAGGAACACGACCGCCGCGAGCACGGCGACGGAAAGGTGCGCCAGCGGGGCGCTGGCGAACAGCAGTACCAACAGGACGACGGCACAGCAGCTGAGCTGGGCCAGTTGGGTGCGGCCGCCGGCGCTGTCCACCATCTGGGTCTTGGTCGGGCTGCCGTTCACCACGAAGCTCCCGGTGAGAGC
>JALYUK010000228.1 GCA_030853805.1 Actinomycetota bacterium
GCGCAACACCGTCCAACGGGCGCGGGGTGGAGGTGTAACCCTGCAGCGCTGTGCGGTACTTGCCCTCCCAGTCAACGACGTCCTCACGCCACAGCCTGCGCAACAAGGCGTAGTTCTCGAACGCCAGCGGAATGCCGTCGCGAACATCCTTGCCGAACCACGGGTAGACCGGGCCGGTGTTGCCGCGTCCCATCATCAGGTCCACCCGGCCATCCAGCAGGTGCTGGATCTTGGCGTAGTCCTCGGCAATGAGGACCGGGTCGGTGGTGGTGATCAGCGTGGTCGCGGTCGAGAGCATGATCCGCTCGGTCTGAGCACCGATGAAGGCCATTGTCGCGGTCGGGTTGGAGGAGATGAACGGCTCGTTGTGGTGCTCGCCGGTGGCGAACACGTCCAGCCCGATATCTTCGGCCTTCTTGGCGATCGCAACCGTCGCCTTTACGCGCTCGTTCTCGGTCGGCGTGCGACCCGTGGTGGGGTCGGTGGTGACGTCGCCGATAGAGAAGATTCCGATTTGCATGATGGCCTCCAACGAAGAGTTCGAGTTCGATACATCACCATATTGGGTGACGTGTCACTTACCTTGACAGAACAGTGATTGACATGTCAACTATTCCCATCACTCACCAACGCGGAGGTTCTGCTCATGACGACAACCGAACGACCGATACTCGTGCTCGGAGCAACGGGCGGGCAAGGGGGTGCCGTCATCGATGCGCTGTCAGGGCGGGGCGCAGCTCTCCGTGCCCTGGTGCGCGACCCGAACTCCGCCTCTGCCCGTCGACTTGCCGCCCGGGGCATCGAGGTCGTCGCAGGCTCCCTCGATAACCGTGACTCCCTGGCCGCGGCCATGCGGCAGGTCAGCAGCGTCTTCGCGCTGACCACACCGTTCGAAGCCGGGCCGAACGCCGAAATCGAGCAGGGCCAGGCAATCCTGGGCGCCGCTGGGGCCGCGACCGTTCCGCACCTGGTGTTCAGCTCGGTCGCCGGCGCCGACCAGGGCAGCGGGGTACCGCACTTCGAGAGCAAAGCGGTGGTCGAGCGCGAGATCGCCGCAGGGGATGTGCCCTACTCGATCCTGGGGCCCACCTACTTCTTCGACAACGCGCTCGGCGGTGAGCAGGACATCCGCAACGGGGTGCTGTCTCTGCCGTTGTCCGGAAACCGCCCACTGCAGCAACTCGCGCGCCGTGACCTCGGTGAATTCGCAGCTCAGGTTCTGCTGGCACCACAGCCGTTCGTGGGCCGGCGCATCGAACTGGCCAGCGACGACCCGACGCCCGCGCAGATGGCGACTGCACTGAGTGTATCGCTGGGTCGAGCCGTTCACCACCAGGAGACGCCGCTGAGCGAGGTCGACAACGACGACATGTTCGCGATGTGGACGTTCCTGGGCGGCAAGGGTTACCGCGTGGATCTGGCCGCCCTACACGCCGACTACCCGAACGTAGGCTGGACCTCGTTCGCTGACTGGTCCGTGCAGACGCTGGGAGCATCCTCATGACATCGCCTACCGGGTACAACGCGCAGGCGTGGCCGGCGCTGCGAGTGCAGTACTGGACCGACACCCGCAACACGCTGCACATGTGGACCCAGATCGTGGGCAAGATTCGGATGGCGCACGCCCCTCTGGTGAACCACTGGTGGCAGGTGACGTTGTACGTGAGCCCGCGGGGCCTGACGACGTCGTCGATCCCTTTCGACACCTGCGTCTTCGACATCGAGTTCGATTTTGTGGACCACCAGTTGAACATCCGGGTCAGCGACGGTCGCGCGCACCGTTTCGCTCTGGAACCCATGTCGGTGGCCGACTTCTACAGCCGGCTGATGCAGGCACTGAACGAGCTGGGCATCGAGGCACAGATCCAGGCCCGGCCCAACGAGGTCGACCCGTCGATCCCATTCGCCGCGGACCACGCAAACGCCTCGTACGACGCAGAGGCGGTCACCGCGTTCTGGCGGCAACTCGTGCAGGCCGACCGGGTCATGCCGATGTTCCGCGCGCGGTTCGCCGGCAAGGTCAGCCCGGTGCACTTCTTCTGGGGTTCGATGGACCTGGCATGCACCCGCTTCTCCGGGCGCACCGCACCCACGCACCCCGGTGGCGCCCCGAATTGCGGCGACTGGGTGATGGAAGAGGGTTACTCCCATGAACTGAGCAGTTGCGGATTCTGGCCCGGTGGTGGAGACGAAGGCGCGTTCTACGCATACGCCTACCCCGAACCGGACAGCTTTGCCGACTACCCGGTCCAGCCTTCGGCGGCGTTCTACAGCAAGGAGAACGGTCAATTCCTCCTGCCGTACGAGGCCGTGCGCACAGCTGCCGATCCCGATGCGGCGCTACTGGAATTCCTGCAGACCACCTACGACGCCGCTGCCGACCACGGCGACTGGGACCGGGCCGCGCTCGACTACGACCCGACCCGGTGGGACCACCGCCGCTGAGCGCTGAAGGAATTCGATGAACGCTGCGGCGATCCTGGCGGTACACGCAGGCAGCAGTGTGCGGGGTATCCGACCCAGTCCGCAGCCCTCAGGGGGCACCGGGACGCTGTCCGCCCCATGAACTACACGCCGTCGGACAGTGAGTTAGCCCAGTACCGCAGCAGCCACCGCGAGGGCACGGCCATCACCCACCCAACCAGCATCACTGGCTGGTTCAATCAGGCCTTACTAGCCCGGTCGGCGTCGGTACCACCGCCCTGCGGATAAAACCTCGATCAGATCGACCTGGTCGCTGCCAACTGAGCGTGGTGTGCGTCAACCAACCCCACACAGATACTCGGTCCCCCAAGCAACATCGACTCGGTCGGCCCGCACACGATCTCCTGGGGAGTTGGGTGATCTGCGATAGGTGAGGCCCAGGATGACGCCCTGCACAGTCTCGCCAGATTCGCCCTGTGGTGCAGGTCGCTGCGTCTTGGATTTCCTCAGGTTAGACGTGTAGGAACGGGGAATGACATCACAGACCATCACCGTGACCACGGCTGCCCAACTGGCAGATGCCATTAGCGCAGGTGCTACCGAGATCGTGGTGGAGGGCAGGATCAGCGGCTCCCCGTCGATCACGCTGCCTCCCGGGAGCACGCTGCGCGGTGGCGAGCTGGTGTTCAGTGCCAAGGGCGTGCGGCTGACCCGTGACAACACCTTGCGCGACATCATCATCATCACCACTCCCTATGAGGTGGCGGTGTACAACGA
>JALYUK010000236.1 GCA_030853805.1 Actinomycetota bacterium
TTGGTCAGTCGGGTGTCTGGTGGCTTGCCTCCGATGCGTCGTCATCATCGGAACAGGCCCCACTTCTGCTGCAATGAGTCCGCGCCGCTCCCTCGCGGCGACGGGGAGTTGCTAAACGGTTACTTTCCCCCTTGGGCACCCGTCCGGGAGCACCCGGCCATCATCCAACGAGAACCGCCACGTATCCCTCCGCAAAACATCGTCGGTGGATCGATGTTGAGTCGAGACTTCCAGGCTTCTACCGGCGGGCATCTTCCCGCCGAGACAACCACGCCACCACGATGCCCACGACCAGCGCCGGGGGCACAACTATTGTCATCACCGCAACAAAAGGACGGGCAGTTATGCTCACGATGAACGAGGTCACCAGCACCGTGATGACTACTGCTGTCACCAGTCCAATTGCCCATGAGTTTGAACGCATCGTCTCCATAGAAAAACAGTAGTCCTGATAGGACGCCATCGGGGAGCCCGCTGAAGGTGTATGGGCGGTCAGGATGGTGTGTGGGGCCGAAGATGATAAATTTCCGCCATCAGCCCAAGATCTGCCGCCCAGGCTGTTGATCGGGCGCAAACGGGGCCTCAGCACACACGCGCGGGCGATGAACTCGTTGAAGGTGAGCCAGCTCTACCGGGCGCGTTCAGGTGACCGTCAACCAGGGACCACTCGATCGTGGGCTCCGGGACGGCGTTGATGAAGGACTCTGGGTTACCCAGGAAACTGCTCCCATTGCAGGCGAGGTGCGTACGAGTGAGGTAACTAACCAGACCCTGGGCAAACCCACGCTCTGCGTTCCGGATGGCCCGCAGAGCCATCCTCGGGTCCTTACGGTGGTGGCTGGGTGTTCGTCGCACCAGCGGAACCGGCAGAGCTGTCGCCCGGCGAGGGCGTGGCATAGCGAACGATGGCGGGTGAGACTGGGCTATGCCCAGCCGAATCGCCGCGATCGTGATCGATGCCGTCCAGCCTCGCCTCATCGCGGACTTTTGGTGTGCAGTCCTGGGATGGCGGGTGGTGCGGGAGGAAAGCGATGTTCTCAGCATTGCTGCCTCGGGTGGGTCTTGGCCCTCGATTGACGTCTGCGCGGTAGCAGGGGGGAAAGCGATCAAGAATCGGCTGCACCTGTATCTACGTGCCAACGGCGTGACCACGCACGAGGAACTTGAGCGGCTCCTCGCGCTCGGTGCGCACAGGGTTGACGTGGGCCAGGGCCCGGACGTCAGTTGGGTGGTGCTGGGGGACCCCGAGGGAAATGAGTTCTGCCTACTCTCTCGCTCCGTTCGCGATGCGCTGCATACGCCAATTCCACCCGCGTCGTAGCGGACGCTGACCCGGTCAACGATCTTCTAACGACACAGCTGGATCGGATGTGCGCGGATTTGGCGGTTGCTCGCACCGGCAAGAACGAGGGTTAGTAGCTGCTGTCGGGAGGCCACGAGCTGACCCGTTTCTTTTGGCTTTTCAGAGAACGCCATCATGGAACTTGTCGTGTCGAGCTGTGGCTGATGAGATCGCGGACATGGTGCCCGAAATTATTCATCCGCCGAAGGCGCAACCCGGTGACAAGATCGCTGTGGTGTCACCATCGTTCGCTGCCCCGGGTGTTGCTCCAGCGGTGCACGAACAGGCCATGCGACGCCTTGCCGACATCACCGGTCTCGTTCCCGTGGAATACCCGACAACACGCGAGGTCGGCGCGACCCCGCAAGCACGAGCACGTGACCTGAACCAAGCTTTCGCCGACCCCGAGATCAGGGCCGTTCTTGCCACGCTGGGAGGCGAAGATCAGATCACGGTCATACCCCATCTGGACCCGGACCTCATCCGCGCAGATCCCAAGATGTTCCTGGGGTACAGCGACAACACGAACATTTTGACGTGGATGTGGACCCATGGCGTCGCCGGCTTCTACGGGGGGTCAACACAGGTCCACCTCGGACCCGGACCAAACGTCGATAACTGCCACTGTGTCGCGCTGCGTGCGGCCTTGCTGACCGGTGAGCGTCTGCAGGTCACAGATCCCGGTGAGGCTGAAGACATCGGCAAGGACTGGGCCGATCCGGCAGCGCTCACCCAGTTCGGTGATCGCGAAACGACAGAGCCTTGGGCGTGGGCCGGACCCGCTCACGCAGTAACTGGTCCCACTTGGGGCGGATCCATCGAGGTCCTGGAACAGATCCTCACCGCGGGACGCTTCCCGACCGACCCCAAGGTGATTGAGGGCGGTGTGTTGCTTCTGGAAACGACTGAGGAAATCATTCCAGCCCGAGAGTTCGGCTGGATCCTGCGGGCCCTGGGCGAACGCGGATTGTTGGCAGCAGCTGACGCGGTCCTTATCGGGCGCCCACCAGCCTCCAACTTCACAACGCAGCCGTCCCCGGCGCAGAAAGCTGCCTATCGTGCCGAGCAGCGTGACGTAGCAATCGACACGATCAGCCGGTACAACCCCGACGCGGTGATTTGTGTGGGCGTGCCCTTCGGGCACACCCGACCTCAATGGATCCTTCCTTACGGCGGAGATCTCACCGTCGATGGAACCAAACGTGAGGTGTGGGCCGATTATCGATGATCGACCCGAGGAGATCGCGATGGACCTGAACCAGGTCCCTCCTACCGATGTGCGGCCGCTGCTGACACGTGATCGCGTGGACCCTTTGGGCCTCCTTCCAACGTTGTCACCGCAGCAGTGGAACGCGGCGAGTGAAGCGCAGGGTTGGAACGTCAAGGGTTTGGCTCTGCATCTCCTGGACGACGACCTCGGGTTGCTGTCGCGACAGCGGGATCATGATCACAGCAACCTACTTGCGATGGATGACCATGAAACGCTCGTGACGGCGTTGGCGACCAAGAACGAGCGATGGATCAACGGGGCCGCAGGGCTGAGCACCCGCGTTGTCACGGAACTACTTGCCTGGTCCGGTGAACAACTCGACGAGCACTACGCAGATGTCGATCTACTCGGCGAGGGGTCCGTCAGCTGGGCGAGCGATGCACCGGTCCCAATGTGGCTCGATATGGCGCGAGAGTTGACCGAACGGTGGGTACCCAAATGCAGATACGCGAGGCTGTCGGCCCGGTAGACGACTACGAGGGTCGCTATCTGTCAACCGTGCTGCGGGACGATTCCGCCTGCCTGCTCGGGAAGCCGCAGCTTTCACTGGGCACGGTTCGCCTTCCGGGCGACCCCCGAGGCAGCTGGACGTTTGCGGTGTTGTGTCATCCACACCTGGCCGGTCACGATCCCGATAATGGTTCAGGTCTCAACCTCCTGGCGGAGCCGGAGTCCTCGACCAGGTTCCTGAACCACGGGGACGGTTGCCTGGGCTGATCCCAGCTGAACGAGGGCACCTGGCCTGCCAGGTCTGAACTACCGGTAGTCCCCGGTGATCCAGCGGGCGACCTGAGACGCGAGCGGTGACCAACCGGTCCCCGAGGCACTGTCCAGCAACTCATACCCGTGCGCACCACCCGTTGGGCTCAGGAACAGTTTGGATTGTGTCGGGTCGAGAGCGAAAGCTTTTTGTAGCTTCGGATAGTCGACGTAGCCGTCGTTCGGGCTCGCGGCCAAGAGGAATGGCACGGTGAGCGTCGGCGTGGTGACTGAGGCTTCGGCATTGCCCCAGCCGGGCGGACCGGACAGGTCCACCACGGCTGCGGCGCGATTTTCCTTAGCGCTTGCTAGTGCGAGTGCGCCGCCCATCGAGGCTCCGACGAGGACGACGCGGGAGGCCCCAGCCCGATGGGCGAAACGCATTCCCACCGCGACCTGCGCACGTTGATCGTCAGCGAACGTTTGCTGAGGGCAGACGGCTTTGCTGTTGTAGTTGCACAGGTCGAGCAGGACGGCCCTGACTTTGTAGTGGCTGGTCAACCACACGGCGTACGGCCACCATCCGCACAGACCGTTCCCATCGGTCTGATGCAAGAAAACAGCGGTCGTGGGGCCGGAACCGAGCACCGCCACCGGGAGGCGGGCAGCGCCAGGGCCTTTCAACACCTGGAGTGCTGCAGTACTTCGTTGTGGTGGTCCGCAGCGGGCCGCAACTCCCGTCAACGGGGTGGTGGGGGTTATGTGGGTGGTAGTCGCCGATCGCGTTGTCGATGGCGTGTTGCCGGATGACGTGCGCGCAGGAGAAGACGTTCCGGAGCACGCTGCGACACCAGCCATTCCGGCCACAGTGATGACTGCGCAGACGAACGCGACGAAGCGAGGGCGGGCAACACGCCTTCCGCAGCGCGGCCGGACCGATGCGTGATGAGTACCCATAAACGGGACCTGTCCTTCCGATGGCTGCCCGGTCCGCTTTACAGGATGTCCGGATCAGTCCATGAAGTCCAGGGTTGATGACCAGCGCGGTCTAGCGTTTGCGAATCGGGGCAGGCAGTCGATGCACTGGATGGAATCTGATCTGTGGAAGCACGGCTCTTGCGGGCGCGGACATCGGGCAGGAGCTCGGCCAGGGGTACTCGATCGGCATCGTCTGCATGTTCGTGAGTGACTATTAGGCCTGGTCCTGGTTTAAAATTTTTCTCCGGTCCGCCAGCTCATTTCCTGTAACAAGAGGGTGTTCCCGTCGGGGTCAGTGATCTCGGCGTATTTGACGCCACCGCCGACGTCGATCACCGGGGTGATCTGTGCGCCACGTCCGGACAGTTCAGCGGATGCCTGCTGGATGTCAGGGACCACGATGTGGATCCCGTTCATCAATCCAGGGCTCAGTGAGGTGTACACGGCAAGTCCTTCCCCGAAGCCAATGGAGCATGCCGAGCCGGGTGGGGTCACCTGGACGACGCGAACCCCGGCGGAGGGGCAGACATCAACATCCGCCACGAAACCCATGACCTGGGTGTAGAAAACCTTGGAGCGATCCACATCGCGGACCGGGATCGTAATGAGTTCGACCTTCATACCGATCATGACTGGCCTCCCCTCGCAACGTTGTCGCCGTAGAGCGCTGCAATCTGTTGTGGTCCGAACCATCCCTCGTAGGTGGGGGACTGGGGCCACCCGGGAGGGGAGTCCTGCCACTCTTCTTGGCGGCCGTAGGGCAGCAGGTCCATCAGGGGAAATTGATGACTCAGTTGTTCGGTACCGCGGCCGTTGGTGTGCCAGGTCCGGTACACCTGGGAGCCGTCACGCAGGAAGACGTTGACGGCGAATCCGCCACCGGCGGGTGCGCCCATATCCGCACCGAAATCGCTGCCCGCAGTTGAGTACCACGCCATCGTGTTGCCGACCAGGGAACGGTAGGCGAGGGCCTCACGTATGGGTCCCTGCGTGACAATGACGAACCGGGCATCGTATTCGTCCAGGAAGTCCAGTCGGGTGAACTGTGAGGTGAAACCGGTACACCCGGGGCATTGCCATTCCTGACCCGGGAACCACATGTGGTGGTAAACAATCAGTTGCCGTTTGCCGGCGAAGATCTCCTCCAGTGGAACTGGTCCGTGTTCGCCCTCGAGGGTGTAGGCGGGCAGCGCCACCATGGGTAGCCGGCGACGCTGGGCAGCGATTGCGTCCAGTTCACGGGTCGCTGCCTTCTCCCTGGCGCGCAGCACGTCGAGTTGCTCTTGCCACGCTGTTACGTCAACGACAGGCGGGAATGGTGGGTTCACGACGGTGTCCAATCTGCTGCGAGTACCATGTTGCTGGTGTAAACATTGTCTTCTGTTGCACCCTACACGTGCAATAAGGGAAGGAGTCAAAGGAATGGTCGATCGCGACTCTTACCACCATGGTGACCTCAAGGGGGCGCTGGTCGCTGCCGGTTTGAGCCTGACCCGGTCGCAGGGTCCCGATGCATTGACCGTGCGTGCCGCGACCCGGGTCGTAGGGGTATCACCCACGGCCGCTTACCGACACTTTGCCGACCGCGATGCGCTGTTGTCCGCGGTGGCGGGGGCTATTCACGAGCGAATGGCGGCCGGGATGGACCTTCAGCACGCCACACCGTCCAGGACGCCCGAGCGGGCGATCGCGGTACTACACGCTGTGGGCATGGGTTACATCCGGTTCGCCCTCGATGAACCGGGCTGGTTCACAGTCGCCTTCTTCTCGGGAATTCAACAATTGCCGCAGCTGAACCAAGCGCCCCCCTACCGTGCCCTCAGCTCCGCGCTCGATGCACTGGTGACGTCCGAACTCATCTCACCCGAACAGCGCACCGATGCCGAATGGCCCTGCTGGTCAACCGTCCATGGTTTCGCAGAGATGGCCCTGCGAGGGCCACTGAACGGACTTCCCCAAAACGATCTAATTCGCCTCGCTCACCTAGCCGTCAACTGCATCATCACCGGCGTGCTCACCGCCGCCGGAACGTCCGGTCAAGCGTGAACCCGACTGCCGGGGACTGTCCGGGAAACGGGTGCAACCGGCCTGACGCGCCGATGGAAGTCGGTGGAAAGGGTCGCGATGACCGAGAAACTGACGGGCATGAGCTCGCTGCAGAACACGGTGAAGAAATCACAGTCCGGTGGGATGAAGCTGCGGGCGCCTACGAGGAGGCCCTGGCCCTGAAGGGCAACAATGTAGAGCGCACCTTTCTCGCGAGCAGGTTGCACGACGTCCGCGCCCACCTGACGCGACGAACATAGGCCCACCGATCGTGAGTCACCGTATTGCGGCTGCACGGATAAGCGGCTCTTCTTTTACTGGGCCAGAAGGGTGCGGTGCACGGAGTGTCGTTCTCGACGAAGCAGCGCATCTAGGTTGTCGATGTGACGTCGCACTGATCGTCGTTCAGGTAAGACCCGACATAAAGGAGCACTAGATGAAATACATGATGTTCGTGGCGACGGACAGCGCGCCCGATGCTGGTGCTGAGGCACCTGACGACATCGAAACATGGTTTACCGACGTGCAAGCCCGGGGCAAGTGGGTGACAGGCGATCGGCTCCGCCCAGCCCACGACGCAAAGACAGTCCGCGTGCGGTCGGGGGACCTTCTGGTCACCGACGGGCCATTCGCCGAATCCAAAGAAAGCATCGGCGGCTTTGACATCCTGGACTGTGACGACATCAACGAAGCGATCGAGATCGCCCGTAAACATCCCATGGCCCGCTTCGGCCGAATAGAACTACGCCCGTTCTGGCCGATCTGAACCTGAACGCAGTGATCACGATTCAGAATCTCTGACACTGCGGCCGGCCGAGTGCTCCTGTCAGGAAACACGTCCGAGCTGATTCGCTGCTGACGACAAGACCTGCGTCGAGACGCCACCGGCAAATCGGGCGACTCGGGCGACTCGGGCGGCGTTGCGATCAGGGTCAACCGCGATGTCTGGAATATGGGCCGGGTCTTTTACGAGGTATGTGGATCATCAGTCAGACGCGCAGTGTCACAACGAGAGTCAGATATCCCGGTCGAGCGCACCGCCCGGGAGAGCGGCGCCGGCCAGCTGGAATTGCTGAGGTCTCCTATGCGTGTTCCGATCCTGCTGGTCATGTCGCGCGCGGGGACGTCAATGCTGCAGCCATGCTCTGAGGAGCAGACGCCGCGTGGCTCAAAGTTTGGTTGTGATCAGTGGCCACGCTGCGTAGGCCCGCTGACGAATCCCAGCTTCCAGGCGCCCTCGATGTCCTCCAGCTGGGGCGCCGCGCGCAACGAACCCCGCAGAAGATCACGCCGACCGGCACGATATCCACCTGACCCGTACGACCCCGAAGGAACCCCGACATGACCCGTGTTCGTATCGACCTATTCGTTTCACTGGACGGTTACACCTCGGCCGCTCAGACCTCGGAGAATCCGATGGGCCAGGACTGGGCCCGCCTCACCGCGGCTACGCCGCGACCCGCACATTTCATGAACGCGTCTTTGGCGAGACCAGCGGCATCGGCACGACCGGCGTCGACGACTCCCACGCCGCCGCGCACTTCGAGGGCATCGGCGCGGAAATCATGGGTGCGGCCATGTTCGGCCTGCACACATTCCCAGGCGATCCGCAGTGGAAGGGCTGGTGGGGCGACCAGCCGCCATTCGGCACCCCGGTCTACGTCCTCACCCACACCGCACCACGTCCCTCAATACGCATGCAGGGCCCGACGACGTTCCATTTCCGCAACGCAGCAATCGAAGATGTTCTCGCCGAGGCAACCGAAGCTGCCGGCGGCCTGGATGTGCGCGTCGGCGGTGGGGTCAGTACCGCGCGTGACTTTCTGCGTGCCGGGCTAGTCGACCACCTGCACGTCATGATCGCCCCGATCCTGCTCGGTCGGGGGGATCGGCTCTGGGACGACCTGGAAGACCTCGAACTAACCCACCAAATAAAGGCAGAAGTGGCCGAAAGCGGCACCACCCACATGACCTTTACTCGATAAGACCCATCACTGCCGTCCATAACCATGCTCGAATAAGCACACAGATGCGTAATCCCAGTGACCGATCCCACCCGGTTGCCCGACGGCTCGGCGTATCCGGACGACCGGAGTAGCAACCCTGAGGTCCACGTCTGAGCGGCGGAGAGCAATGATTTCCCCGAACCGCAGCCCGCACCCCAGCGCAATCGCCACCATAGCCCGCCATTCCGGCCGGATCCTTGCCATGATGTTCGCCAGGTCGTCGTCATCAATGACCTCGGTTCGGGCCTTCGATCGGGAGCCAATCGAGCCGGCCCCGTCGATCCTGAATCGATTAACTGCCTCGGCCAACACCCCGTCGGCTGCGGTCGCGGTGCCCATGATTGCCTACCCGAGCGCGTAGCACTCCCGGGGTGGTCTTCGCCTTATCGTGCGGTAGCTCATCCTCGTACCAGCGCAGGATGACCGTGGGTGTCAGTTCGTCGAGCGGAAACGGCCCAGAGGTGGGAAGAAGGTATTTGTTTAGCCAGAGGCGGTAGGCGCGCCGCGTCGATTTTTCCAGCGGTCCGGTCTTGATTCGGCGCGTTCGTAACCAGGTCGCGGCAAACTCCTCGAAGGTGATGACGCGCTCCAAACGGGTCCGTTCGCGCTCGGCGGCGACGTGTTCGGCGAGCGTGGCCCAGGCCGCCCCCTCCGCGTGTAGGCGTTGTTCCTCGTCCGAAGCCAGTCGCCGGCAGCTTCCTTGCCTCAGCTGCCGGGCTCGAACGTATGCGCTCCGGTGATGGTCTGTCCGCCCCGTCCTGATGGGTGGCCCAGCGGGATCCTGAAGCGGGCTTGCCAGCGTCCGGAACGCCTGCGCGCTATCTGCCCAAACCGGCGTCGTGGACTGGTCGGGGCCCTTCCTCGTGTCATTTGTTCGCCAGCCGTGCACTTCTGGGTTCCGGGTACACAACATCGACCGCTCCTCGAGTCACTCGAACACCCATTATCACGAGCGACCAACCCAGAACGTCGAAAAGGGTCAGTAAATCTTCACGATTTGGTCACGAGTTCTTCCGGCAAGCGCTAATTTCGGAAGGTCACAGTGAGCGCCGTCACGGCCCAGGTCGTCGGCCCGGCCGAAAGGATCGATCATGAGTACCCATCGAACACACCCTCGCGCATCGCGGCGAGGAGCCGCCACGACCTTAGGGGTGATCACCTGTCTCGGCTTGTCCGTCGCTCCCGCTATGGCCATGCCGACCGAAGGAACGCCCGGTCAGGTCAACCCCGGCAACAGGAACAGCAACAGCAAGCCGGCGTACCCCGTCGTCACCACGGGCCTGGACAACCCGCGTCAGCTTGCGTTCTCCAGCAATGGTGACCTCTACGTCGCAGAGTCCGGTCATGGTGGCAAAGGACCCTGCATCCCGAGCCCTGACACCCCCGGTCTCAACTCGTGCTTCGGCACGTCGGGGGCCATCACCAGGATCACCCACGGACGTGCCCGCCAGGTCATCACCGGGCTGCCCTCGCTGGCACCGCAGATCTCCGCACAGGGCGGCCAACTCCCACCTGGGGCAGAAGCCGCCGGCCCATCCGATGTCACGATGATGGGTCGTGACCACATTGCCTTTACCATCGGTCTCGGCTCCAACCCGACGAACCGATTCAAGTTCTCCGCGTACTCCAGCGCCGGGCACCTGCTCGGGACCGTCGCCACCAGTCGGGTATCGCCGTGGTGGGCGCCCTTCTTCCGTACCGGGATCGCCGGGGTTCAACAACGGGCCGACATCGCAGCGTTCGAAGCGGTCAACAACCCGGTCCCGCCCGCCGACGCTCCCGACTCCAACGCCAACGCGCTGATCACGGACGGGAATGGCTTCGTCGTCGCCGATGCTGGCGCCAACGACCTGCTCCGGGTCGCCCCCGACGGCAAGACGAGCCTCATCGCGAGGTTCCCGTCGGCAACGAAGACCTGCCCACCGTCACCGCAGGCGCCTCAGTCTGTCCCGACCTCCGTCGTGGAGGGCCCAGACCACGCCTATTACGTCAGCGAGCTCACCGGATTCCCGTTCTGCCAGGGCGGCTCGAGGATCTGGAAGGTCAAGGACGGGAAGACCAGCGTGTACGCCTCCGGCCTGACCAATGTCACCGACCTGGCATTCGGGAGCCACGGTGAGCTCTACGCCGTGGAGATAGCGCAGAAAGGCCTCCTGAACGGTCCGATCGGGGCCGTCGTGAAGATCCCACGCGGCGGGGGTGACCAGCAGCAGGTGGTGGCAGCGGGTTTGTTCGCACCCTACGGAATCGCATTGCGCGGAAATACCGCCTACGTCACCACCGGCTCGATCCTGCCCGCGGCTGCCGGCGGCGGACAGGTCATCAAGATTGCGCTCCCCCAGGACAAACACTGATCCGGGCTACTCGCAAACGCCTGCGACGCATGCATCAGACGAATAGTCAGCGCCGTGTAGACCGATCCGTAGTCGCTGCTGGAGCTCAGCAACACGCCGGCGTCCCGACCCGGGGCGCCGGTTGTGGCTCGCGTTGCCGCTCCTCAGTCCGATTGGACCACCGAAGTCGGCCAGGATCGTCGGTCCGACGCTGTCGTCCAGAACTCGAAGGTCATCTACTTGCTCACCATGCCCGGCAATTAGCTGCAGCGTATTCGGCAGCGCCAGCGGAACGCAGACGACATTATTTCTCGATTATTTTGCCGCTGGGACACGTTGGGAAGTCCCTGTGCTCGGAGGCGGGGTCATCTGTGATGGGGCAGAGGGGGAATCGGGCTTGGGGGTGTCAGGTGGAGGAATGTCGACTGGGGAAGTACCGGGGGACTGAGCGCCGAAGAAGAATCCAGCGATGGCGGCAACCAGAGTTGTCACGGCCGCTACGAGCTGGGTTCGAAGGTCGCGTACCCCGGGGCCAGAAAGGCCGAATGACGCCACGAGAGCCACGCCCAGCAAGGAGAAACCAGCGATGGCCAACGTGGTGCGCGTCGTACGTTTACCGACGCGCGCGGAGAGCCCCAGGGTGTCCACCAACTTCTGCTGGACGACTGAGTCAGTCGCTGCAATGCCCATCGCACCTCCCGATGCAAGCTCCTGAAGTGATTTTGCTCCACTGGATCGCCTCCGCAGTCCGAGCACGGTCTTGAGTGTCGACCGGGGTGCGTTCAGGTTGTAGAGGGTGAGCGCAAACATCGCCAGGACTATGGCTGTGACGAGTGCGAGCAGGGCTATCAGAAGCCAGGTAGGCAGAGCGTTGACTGAGTCTGGACCCGGAGCGGCGGCAGAGGATGTGTAGGGGATGGGATTCATCAGGGCTCCTTCTTGAGGTGCACTTGAGCCGAGCCAATCCGTACTTTGCGTGACGCCCTGCGGGTGCCTCTGTCGTTACGCCGTCTGGCTCTCTTTGGAATCTTTTAGTGTCCCGCCTCACAAGGTGTTTGTCCGAGTAATTTCCGGAGCTGACCTCGGCTGTTGTCAGTCGACGTGACCGGCCTGGCGTGTGGCGTGGTGTCTGGTCACTCGGCCGCACACCATGAAGGCGCAGACGACTCATACGGTGGTATGGCACGGCGAGGATTGGGTATGGGCAGGCGTTGATTCGCGATCAGCACCTCAAGGCCCAGCACGATGCGTTGACCGCTGCGGTGGGGCGACTTCCTGGTGACGGGGCAATCGCTGAGTTCGAGCACTCGCTGACGTCCGGGCGGATCCGGGGTGGGCTGGCTGCCGCCCACCACGCCCTGGGTGATCGCGTGGTTACCTGCTCAGCCGCTGCTGGGGTAGATGAAGATGGTGGTGCCTGGCGCTTCACTCGCGGCGGCGGACGTGCCGGTGATCTGCCCCCTGGGCTGCGGGCCTTTGCGGGCCGGGCCGACCTGTACGTGGAAGCCCGCGGCCTGCAGCCTGGCGATTGCGGCGTTGATGCTCTGGCCGATGACGCTGGGTACGGGGACCTGACTTGGCGACGGCGAAGGTGACGGACTCGTTGAACTAGTAGGAGTCCCCGGAACAGCGGGGAACTGCTGGACCGGCTGCCCCTTCAGCGCCGCGTCCATGATGGCCTTCCAGGTGGGTGCGGCAATCGAACCGGCGAACAGGTACCCGGGGTAGGACGTTCCTGCGAGGGTGATGTTCTTCAGGTCGGGCTGTGCGCCGGACCCGTGTCCGATCCACACCGCGGTGGCCAGTTGTGGGGTGTAGCCAACGAACCAGATGTTCTTCGCGCCGGTCACGGTTCCGGTCTTTCCCGCGGCAGGGCGATTGTTCGCCAGGGCAGACCCACTG
>JALYUK010000241.1 GCA_030853805.1 Actinomycetota bacterium
GCACGCCGCCATCGACTCGATCCGCCAGTCGCAGGTCGACTACCTGTCGTTGAACTGCATGTTGCTGACCGATGACTCGCTCTACGCCGTCGAATGCTGGGACCCGGCAGCCGTCGAGCGAAAGGGCGACCCGGTGGACACCTTCGCACTTCGATACCTGGTGCAGGACGATCAGGCGCTGGTGGCCTCATCCGGGTGGGACCATGACCAGTCCGGCTGGAACACGCTCGGCAACGGCCACGTGTTGCAACTGCACCGCGGCGACCTACGGAGCACGATCCACCGCGACCTGCTGCAGGACGGTCACCAGGGCTAGCCCTTCCCCGATGCTGCCTGCAAGGCATTTCCGAGGTCTGCGGTGCGTACGACGCCCAGCAGCGGCCCGCCCCGCTGGCTGACCAGCAGGTGTTCGGGCTGTTGCGGCGCCGACTGCACGGCTGCGATCAGTTCGGTGCAGTCGTCGTCGACCGATCCGATGCTGATCAGCCACCCCGGCGGCTGGCGGCGTGCGACTGCGTCGACCGGCACGGCAGCACCGGGCCGACCGGGCACCACCGAGCGGTCTGCTGCCGACGCCAGACCCCACGCCACCCCGTCTGCACCGACGACGACCACGTCGCCGTCACCCTGCAGCCGCGACAGAGCAGTGCCCGACGGCACGGACGTCACGCGGCGCAGCAGCTGGCGCACCGTCACCTTGGCGATCACGTCCGAGGAGGTCGCACGGGAGATCGCGTTGGTCGCGCCCGCCCAGAGGAAACCGGCGATCAGCAACGCCCACAGAAGGGTGAACAGGTCCGGTCGACCGCCCCGCAGCAGGCCCTGCCCGGCCCCACCGACCACGACCAACACGGCCAGCACGCGACCGGTCCATCCTGCGACGCGCAGCCCTGAGGACCGCGAGCCGGTGATGCGCCAGACCAGCGAGTCCAGCAGGAAACCGCCGTCCAGCGGCAGCCCCGGCAGCAAGTTGAAGATGGCGACGAAGCTGTTCGTCCAGATGAACACCAGCACCAGCAGACCGGTCACTCCCCCGTCGGTGGCCTGCAGCAGGAGATATCCCAGCCCCGCCAGGATGCCGTTGCTGAGCGGGCCTGCGGCGGCCACCAGCGCGCTGGACAGGGGTGTGGTGTCGGCTGTGTTGTAGGACGTGTGCCCACCCCACAGGTCCGCAACGATCCGGTGCACCTGGTAGCCGCGCCACTGCCCCACCACCGCATGCGAGGCCTCGTGCACGACGACGGAGAAGAGCAGCAGGAGGGCGTATCCGACCGCGACCAACTTGGCTTCGAGCGCGCTGAGCTGCGGCAGCGCATCCTGGACCTGCGGGCCGAACAGGAAAATGATCAGGACGGCGATGATCGGCCAACTGCGCCCCAGGTAGATCGGGGTCCCACGGACCTGACCGATCTGCCACCCGGGACCGGGACCTTCGGGGCTGCGCGGCATGAGGAGAGGTTAACCGCCGTGCGCCCGGTGTCGGTGGTGCGCCCTACAGTCACCCCATGGCGCGACCTCATGCATCGTCCGCGGAATCCGGCTCTGTACCGGGTGTCCGTCGGGCGGCGCTGTCCCCCAGCCGAGCTTCGGACTTCATGCAGTGTCCGCTGCTGTACCGCTACCGCACGATCGACAAACTGCCCGAGCCGCCCAGCCCGGCGGCCGCCCGCGGAACGCTCGTGCACTCCGTGCTCGAGCGGTTGTTCGACGTGTCGGCGCCCGAGCGCACCATCGAACATGCCCGCACCCTGATCCGGCCACAGTGGGATGCTCTGGTCGCGGACGAGCCGGAGCTGGCAACTCTCGTCGCAGCGGGTCCGGACGGAATGCAGCAGTGGATCGACGACGCAGCCGCCCTGGTCGGGCGGTGGTTCACGCTGGAGGACCCGACGCGGTTGGAGCCGGCCGAACGTGAGCTCTACGTGGAGGCACAGGTCGACGGGCTGACCCTGCGCGGGTACGTGGACCGGTTGGATGTAGCGCCGACCGGTGAGGTGCGCGTCGTGGACTACAAGACCGGCCGCTCACCCTCACAGCTGTTCGAGGCGAAAGCCCTGTTCCAGATGAAGTTCTACGCCCTGGTGATCTGGCGAACACGTGGCGTGGTGCCGCGCATGCTGCAGCTGGTCTACCTCGGAAATTCCGAGATCGTCCGCTACGAACCGGAAGAACGCGACCTCGTGGCGACCGAGCGCAAGGTGCAGGCCCTGTGGGCGGCCATCGAGCGGGCCGCGGCCGACGGCGACTGGCGACCCAGTCCCTCGCGGCTGTGCGACTGGTGCAGCTTCCGCGACATATGTCCCGCCCATGGCGGTACCGCGCCACCATTGCCGGAGCACGCTCGTGAACTGGCCGTCGATCCCGTGCGCTCAGGTGCTGTCGCCGACCCTGAATGACCCACCGCGATGCTCAGCTGGGAGCAAACAACCGCAGCAGATCATCGGGGCACAGACCGGCCAACGACGCAATCTGCACCGCGTCAGGTAGGTCGGGCAGCGCGACGATGTGCGGCACCCCGATGGTTCGGACCCCGGCAGCTACCGCTGATCGGACACCCGGTGGTGAGTCCTCGATGGCAACACAGTCCGCTGGGTCGACACCGAGCGCACGGCACGCCGCGAGGTAGGGCTCCGGCGACGGTTTGCCTTCGCTCACGGCTTCGCCGGTGATCACGGCGGAGAAGGTGCCCTCCGGCAGCGCATCCACCAGCACCTGAGCAAAAGACCGGTACGACATCGTCACCAACGCGTTGGGCACGCCCGCCTCGCGGCAGCTGAGCAACAGCTCCTGCGCACCGGGTCGCCAGGGGACGTGCACCTTCATGGCAGCAACCACCGAGCTCAGCAACACCTGCACGATGTCGGCTGCCGGCAGTGTCACCGGGGAATTGGCCCGGATGATCTGCGCCGACACGATCAGCTCGTTGCCCACGCACTCATGGGCCAGCTCCTGCGTCCAGGTACCGCCGTAGGACTGCACCAGGGCATGCTCGGCGTCGATCCAGTAGGGCTCGGTATCCACGATCGTGCCATCCATGTCCCACAGCACGGCTTGGGGTAGCGACACGTATCAGCTCTCTGGGTCGTAACCGAGGTTGGGAGACAACCACTTCTCCGCGACCTGCATCGACCAGCCCTTGCGCTCGGCGTAGTCAGTCACCTGGTCCTGACCGACGCGACCGACCACGAAGTACTGACTGGCCGGATGCGAGAAGTACAACCCGCTCACCGAGGCCCCGGGCCACATCGCCATCGACTCGGTCAACTCCATACCGGTCTCCTGCTCGACGTTCAGCAGCTCCCAGATGGTGGCCTTCTCAGTGTGATCCGGACAGGCCGGGTACCCCGGGGCGGGGCGGATTCCGACATACTTCTCGCCGATCAACTCCAGGTTGTCCAGCTTCTCATCGGGTGCGTACCCCCACAGTTCATGGCGCACGATCTTGTGCAGGCACTCGGCGAAGGCTTCGGCGAGACGGTCGGCCAGCGACTCCAGCAGAATCGCGCTGTAGTCGTCCAGGTCGTCCTTGAACTTCATGATGTGTTCCTGGGCGCCCAGGCCGGCGGTCACCGCGAAACCGCCGACATAGTCGCGTAGACCGGTGTCCTTCGGCGCGACATAGTCAGCCAGCGACCTGTTCGGGACACCGGGGCGGTGGTCGCCCTGCTGACGCAGGTGGTGCAGTTTGAGCCGGATATCGCTGCGGTCCTCGCCGGTGTAGAGCTCGACGTCGTCACCCACTGCGGCGGCCGGGAAGAAACCGGCAACGCCGTTGGCCGTGAGCCACTTCTCCTCGATGACGGTGTCCAGCATCGCCTGGGCGTCGTCCCACAACTTGCGGGCAACGTCGCCGGTCGCGGGATTGTTGAGAATGTCGGGGAAACGACCCTTCATCTCCCACGCGTTGAAGAACGGCTGCCAGTCGATGTACTCCCGTAATGTTCCCAACGGGAACTCGGCGAACGTCTTTGTCCACGCAGTGGGCCCGTCCACCTCGTCCTGGTCGCTCAGAAAGTGCGGGCGCGGCGGGACGTAGTCGGACCAGTCGACCGGACTACGACGCTCGCGGGCCGTGTCGTAGCCGATCAATTTGCGATCGGTGCGCTTCGCGGCATGGCGGGCGCGCAACGAGGTGTAGTCGGCGTCCACGTCGGCGAGCAGCTTTCCCCGACGCTCGTCGGACAACAGGGCAGCCACGGTGGGCACCGAACGCGAGGCGTCCTTGACCCACACCACGGGACCGGAGTACTTCGGGTCGATCTTGACGGCGGTGTGCGCGCGCGAGGTGGTGGCGCCACCGATCAGGAGGGGGATATCGAGGCCGAGGCGCTCCATCTCCTCGGCGAAACCGACCATTTCATCCAGCGACGGCGTGATCAGCCCGGACAGCCCGATCACATCGGCGTTCTCGGCTTTCGCGGCATCCAGGATCTTCTGTGCCGGCACCATCACACCGAGGTCGACGACGTCGTAGTTGTTGCACTGCAGCACGACTCCGACGATGTTCTTGCCGATGTCGTGCACGTCGCCCTTGACCGTCGCCATCACGATCTTGCCCTTGGTGCGTGCGGCATCCCCTGGCTTCCGCTCCGCCTCGATGAACGGGATGAGGTGTGCCACTGCTTTCTTCATCACCCGGGCCGACTTCACCACCTGAGGCAGGAACATCTTGCCCGCACCGAACAGGTCGCCGACGACGCCCATTCCGTCCATCAGCGGACCCTCGATGACGTCCAGGGGCCGGCCGCCGCTCTCGACCAGCTCCAGCCGCAGCTGCTCGGTGTCGTCCACGACGTGCTCGTCAATGCCCTTGACCAACGCGTGGGTGATCCGTTCGCGCAACGGCAATGAGCGCCATTCCTGCTGCTGGGCGGGGGTCTGCGGGCCGGTCGCGTTGTGCCGTTCGGCGATTTCCAGCAGCCGCTCGGCCGCATCCGGGCGACGGTTCAATACGACGTCCTCGATGCGCTCGCGCAATTCAGGGTCGATCTGGTCGTAGACGACCAGTGCGCCTGCGTTCACGATTCCCATCGTCATGCCGGCCTTGATGGCGTGGTAGAGGAAGACCGCGTGGATCGACTCCCGCACCGGGTTGTTGCCCCGGAAGGAGAACGAGACGTTGGAGACGCCGCCGGAGATACCCGCGTACGGCAGGTTCGCCCTGATCCACCGCGTCGCCTCGATGTAGTCGACGCCGTAGTTCGAGTGCTCCTCGATACCGGTGGCCAGCGCGAAGGCATTGGGGTCGAAGATGATGTCCTCGGCCGGGAAGCCCACCTCGTCCACCAGGATCCGGTACGCCGTCTGGCAGATGTCCTTGCGGCGCTGAAGATTGTCGGCCTGGCCGTCTTCGTCGAACGCCATGACCACAATCGCCGCACCGTATTTACGACACAGCCGGGCGCGTTCCTTGAATGCCTCGACTCCTTCTTTCATCGAGATGGAGTTGACGATCGATTTGCCCTGGATGCAACGCAGCCCGGCCTCGATGACCTCCCACTTGGAGGAATCGACCATCACCGGCACCCGGCAGATATCGGGCTCGGAGGCGATCAGCTTCGCGAAGCGGTCCATCGCCTCGACACCGTCGATCATCCCCTCGTCCATGTTGATGTCGATGACCTGGGCGCCCGCTTCGACCTGTTGGCGTGCCACCGCGAGCGCTGCGGTGTAGTCACCCGCCTTGATCAGTTTGCGGAAGCGCGCGGATCCGGTGATGTTGGTGCGCTCTCCGACGTTCACGAACAACGAGTCGGGCAGCACCGTCATCGGCTCGAGACCGGACAGCCGCAGGGCCGGCGGGATGCTCGGGACCACCCTGGGTGAGTGGTGACCGGCCCGTTCCGCAATTGCGGTGATGTGCTCCGGCGTCGTACCGCAGCATCCGCCGAGGATATTGACCAGGCCGTCGGCCGCGAACGACCCGACGATGTCGCCCATGTGGTCGGGCTCTTCGTCGTATTCGCCGAAAGCATTGGGTAGCCCTGCGTTGGGGTAGCAGGAGATGAAGCAGTCCGCGATGTTGGACAGTTCCTGCACGTACTGCCGCATCTCGGCGGCTCCGAGCGCGCAGTTGAGGCCGACCGCGAGCGGCTTGGCGTGCCGCACGCTGTTCCAGAAGGCCTCGGTGACCTGACCGGTCAGGGTCCGGCCCGAAGCATCGGTGATGGTGCCGGAAATGATGACGGGCCACCGGCGTTCGCGCTGCTCGAAGAGCGTCTCCACGGCGAAGATGGCAGCCTTCGCGTTCAGGGTGTCGAAGATGGTCTCGATCAGCAGGAGGTCCGCGCCGCCGTCGACCAGTCCGTTGGCCTGCTCGAGATAGGCCTCCACCAGCTCCTCGAATGTCACGTTGCGTTTGCTCGGGTCGTTGACATCCGGGGAGATGGACGCGGTGCGCCCGGTCGGGCCCAACGCACCGGCGACATACCGAGGGCGCTGCGGATCCTGCTCGGTGGCAATGTCACACGCCTCGCGGGCCAATCGCGCCGAGGCGACATTGAATTCGTAGGCGAGGTCCTGCATGCCGTAGTCGGACAACGAGATGCGCTGGGAGTTGAAGGTGTTGGTCTCGATGAAGTCGGCGCCGCCCGCCAGATACTCCGCGTGAATCGAGCCGATCAGCTCCGGCTGGGTCAGCGACAGCAGGTCGTTGTTGCCCTTGAGGTCACTGTCCCAGTCCGCAAATCGTTCGCCGCGGTACTCCGCCTCGCCCAGTCGATGTCGCTGGATCATGGTGCCCATGGCGCCGTCCAGGATGAGAATCCGAGAGCTGAGCAACGTACGCAACTGCTGGGTGCAGTCCGGTTGCAGGGCGGGTGTGGGCCTGGGGCCCGTGGAGCGGCTGCTCACTGATGGTGTCCCTTCATCGGTATGACACGTTGATTCTACGAGGGCTGCACACCTCGTATACACCTCGCCCGCAGGGCGAGCCCTGCAGAGTCAATAGGCTGGTGCCTTGCGCGTGCAGTCGCCGCGCCGCACACCAGCAGGCTGGGAGGTCGTCCGTGATCGAGTTCGAGGACATTCCCTTGCTGCGGGATCCGATCATGATCGCCGCATTCGAGGGTTGGAACGATGCCGGCGAGACGGCGAGTTCGACGTTGGCCCACCTGATCTCGATGTGGGATGCACAACCGTTGTGCGCGATGGATCCTGAGCTCTATTACGACTTCCAGGTCAATCGACCACAGGTCTCCGGAACCGGCGCGGACCGGATGCTCACCTGGCCGACGACCAAGGTCTTCCTGGCGCGCGACACCCCCCTGGAACGCGATGTGCTTCTGGTCCAGGGCATTGAACCGTCGATGCGCTGGCTGGGGTACACCCGCGAGCTGATGGGACTGGCGGCCGAAGTCGATGTGGCCATGATCGTGACGTTGGGAGGGCTGCTTGCCGACGTGCCGCACACTCGACCGATACCGGTGACCGTGACCTCCGATGATGAGCAGTCCCAACTGCGGTACGACGTGGAGGCGAGCAAGTACGAGGGTCCGTCGGGCATCGTCGGCGTGCTGGCCGAAGCAGCCCGTTCGGCGGGCGTGCCTCAGCTGTCCTGTTGGGCGGCAGTTCCGCACTATGCCGGTGGAAGCCCGTCCCCCAAGGCGACACTGGCGTTGCTGGCCAGGCTGGAGGAGCTGCTCGACACCCTGATCGGACACGCCGACCTGCCGGATCTGGCCCGGGCGTGGGAGCACGGGGTGGATGAACTGGCCGCTTCGGACGACGAGGTCGCGGATTACGTGCACTTGCTGGAGGAGGCGCAGGACACCACCGAGCTGCCCGAGGCGAGTGGGGACGCCATCGCGCGAGAATTTCAGCGCTACCTGCGCCGACGCGACGACCAGGACGAATAGTTCGCAGACCAGAGCAGCAACAGTACGGCGCAGCGTAGAACTTCGCGGGGGGATCAGACGTCGGTTCGGCTGCGCCAATCCTGCAGTCGCACCGAGTCGCCGCGTACCCGCGCCGCTCTGCGGTCGTCCAGTACGGCGTTCAGCAGGATCCCGGCGACGATCACGCCACTGACGGTGAGCACCCAGACCGAGAGCACGAAGGTGCTACCCACCAGGCCGTAGTCCTTCACCTGTTCGGTGATCTGACCGGGGATCCAGATCTCGGAGCCGATCGAGACGAGCACGGCGCCCCCGGCGATCAGTAACGACCCTGGAGCCAGCTTGGACCAGGGCACCCGCCGTAACAGCAGGGACCACTGTGTCCACCAGTAGAACCCGCCCATCGCGATCCCGAGCGTGACCGACTCGAGGGCGACTTCGGCAACGCCGTTGACCGGCCAGTTGCGGGTGTGCCCGCTGAGCCACATCGCCGCCGCGAGAAACGGCACCAGCGACACGACCCACACCAGTCGCATCCACCACCACCGCTGCCACGGCATCCTGGGGCGGTCCCAGGCGATTTCCAGGATGCGCTGGGTGGTTCCGGCGACCCCAACTGTGAAGGCGATCGCCAGGACGAGCCCGATGACCAGCTGCCCCCACCCAGGATCGGCGGTCGGCTCCAGCAGGGCCCGTACGTCTTTTCGGCCCTCCGCGTTCAGACCCAGTGCGTCGCTGATCAGACCGAACGCCGACCCCTGGTGGAACCGCCGCAACAGTGCTGAGGTCGCGATCAGCAGCGGCACCACGCAGAGCAGTTGCTGGGCGGCGAGCGCGAGCGTGTAATTGCCCAGGTCCAGGGTCTGGGAACGTCGCAGCGTGTGGCCAGGAAGGGTCGCTGACCACCGCGCATCCAGTGCGCTCAGCACTTCGGACACTCGACGTCTTCTGGTCACCTGCCCGATTCTCCCTCGTCCGGGTGTCAGCTGTCCGCGCCGGCCTGCCTGCGAAGCTCCCGGCGCAGAATTTTCATCGACGGTCCGAGCGGCAGATCTTCCCGGACATGAACCGTGCGGGGATATTTGTACCGCGCGAGATGTTCTCGGGCGAACAGCTGAATATCGTCTGCCGTGCTGACCGAGCCGGCAATCAGCGTCACGAACGCGACGATCTCCTCACCGTACTCGGCGTCGGGCACGCCGACGACGGCTGCCATCTGTACGTCAGGATGGGTCACCAGGACTTCTTCGACCTCGCGGGGGTAGATGTTGAACCCGCCACGGATGATCAGGTCCTTCTTGCGGTCCACGATCGACAGAAAACCGTCCGCGTCCTTCACCCCGATGTCTCCGGTGCGGAACCAGCCGTCCTGGATGGCCGCAGCAGTGGCTTCGGGATCATCGAGGTAGCCCTCGAAAACGCAGTGTCCGCGCACCACGACCTCACCGCGTTCGCCCACCGGGATCAGTTCGACCCGGTCCTCGATCGCGCTGTCGGCAATCTCCACTTCCACTCCCCAGGACGGGTGACCGACGGTGCCCGGCCGCACGCCATAGACCTGCTGGTTCGACGTGGCGCCGGGTGAGGTCTCCGACAGCCCGTAACCCTCGGTGATCTGCGCCCCGAATGTTGCTTCGACCTGCTCTAGCACCGCTACCGGCAGGGCAGCTCCACCGGAGGCGACCCGCTTCATCAGCGGGATACCCGGTGCGCCGGGTCGGGCGGCCGCCTGCAGCAACTGCACGAACATCGTGGGCACCCCGGCGAACACAGTGACCCCTTCGTCATTGAAGCTGCGCAGACAGGCAGCCGCATCGAACCGTGGCATCAGGACCATCGTCGCGCCCACCCGCAGCGGGGTGTTCATCGACGCCTGCTGACCGAAGATGTGGAACAACGGCAGACATCCCATGACCACGTCCTGGGAGCTTGCCGGGGTGTCGGAGTCATAGGCCATGTTCAGCACCGTCATGATCAGATTCAGGTGGGAAAGCATCACCGCCTTGGGCCGGCCCGTGGTGCCACTGGTGAAGATCAGCACGGCGATGTCGTCGGGCGCCCGGGTGACGTAGGTGGGTAGCGGGTCAGGGTACGTTGCCAGCTCGCTCACCAGGATCGCGCTGGCGCCGCCCTGCTGCGCAATGGCCGCAGCCAGTTGTCCCACGGACTCATGGGACAGCACGAGGTCGGCGCCCGACCTTCGGACCATCTCGCCGCCCTCTGCGGGGGTCAGCAGCGGCGAGATCATTACCGCGGTCGCACCGGCCGCGATGACCCCGTAGTAGCCACTGACGAACTCGATGACGTTCGGCGCGAACAGCGCGACCCGCGACCCCGGACCGACACCGCGCTCGGCGAGGGCGCCGGCCACCCGCAGGCTGCTGTCCCACAGCTGCGCATACGTCACCCGCCGCTCGCCCTGGACGATCGCCACCTTGTCAGGGCGGCGCTTGGCCGAGTCGGACAGGATGCTCGCCACGGACAGTGTCGGCATGAGATCTCCCTTGTTCCAGCCGGACGACCACGCTGCCGCCCGGCTCCACCTAACTGCCTGACTAACTCGTGTGCCGGCGCAACTCCCGCTTCGCCAGCGAGTTCTTGTGCACCTCATCGGGACCATCGGCGAACCGCAACGTGCGGATACCCGCCATTGCCCGCGCCAGCGGGAAGTCCTGACTCAGGCCGCCCGCTCCGTGCGCCTGAATGGCCTTGTCCAGGATCCACTCAACCGTTCGTGGAGTGGCGATCTTGATGGCCTGGATCTCGGCGTGCGCGCCCTTGTTGCCGACCGTGTCCATCAGCCACGCGGTCTTGAGCACCAGCAGGCGCAACTGCTCGATGCGCACCCGTGATTCGGCGATCCAGTCGCGGATGACGCCCTGCTCGGCGAGCGGCCGACCGAAGGCGACCCGCTCGCTGACCCGGGTACACATGAGCTCGACGGCGAGCTCGGCCACGCCGATACAGCGCATGCAGTGGTGGATCCGACCCGGGCCGAGGCGGGCCTGGGCAATCGCGAAGCCCTCGCCCTCGCCGCTGATCAGGTTGCTCACCGGCACCCGGACATTGTCGAAAATGATCTCGGCGTGCCCACCGTGGTCGTTGTCGTCGTACCCGTAGACGGTCATCCCGCGCACCATCTGCACACCGGGGGTGTCACGCGGCACCAGGATCTGGCTCTGCTGACGGTGTCGCTCAGCCCCCGGATCGGTCTTACCCATCACGATCAGGATGGCCGCGTCGGGGTTCATCGCACCGGTGATCCACCACTTGCGACCGTTGATGACGTATTCGTCACCGTCCCGCTCGATCCGGGTCTCGATGTTGGTGGCATCAGAGGAGGCGACGGCCGGCTCGGTCATCGCGAACGACGACCTGATCCTGCCCTCCAGCAACGGTTTCAGCCACTGGTCCTGCTGCTCGGGGGTGCCGAACTGCTCCAGCACCTCCATATTCCCGGTGTCCGGTGCGGAACAGTTCACCGTCGCAGGCGCCAGCTCCAGGGCTCGGCCGGTGATCTCGGCAAGCGGCGCGTACTGCAG
Source organism: Actinomycetota bacterium (assembly GCA_030853805.1). GTDB lineage: Bacteria > Actinomycetota > Actinomycetes > Actinomycetales > Dermatophilaceae > Allobranchiibius. The sequence goes on from JALYUK010000241.1 coordinate 11,378, forward strand.
GTTCGTCAGGCCGGCGCCGTGCTCGCCGGGCAGGAACAGGTTCCACAACCCCTGCGAGCGCGCCTCGTCCCGCAGGGTCTGCAGGGTCGCGCTACGCGACCACGCCCAACGATCATCGGACGCGTCCAACTCCGCGTGGAAGGTGTCGACGGAGGGAATCACCCGCTCGTCGACGAATTCGCGTAGCTGGGTCATCAGCGCCTTGGTGCGCTCGTCGTAATCGAAGTCCATCTCAGCCTTCCCGCAGGGCTGTGAGCCCCGCGTCCACGAGGGGGCCGACCGCCGTCCCTACGTGTTCGAAACCGGGGCCGACGGTCTGGCCATGGATGTATCGGTAGTGAATGCCTTCCAGGATGGTCGCCAGCTTGTAGTACGCCAAGCCCAGGTGCCAGCCGATGTGTGACACGTCGCGGCCGCTGGCACGGGTGTACCGCTCCAGCATGGCTTCCGTGTCGGGGTAACCCGGCGCGCTGGCCACGTCTGAGACACCAGAATCGGGCGTCAGTTGCGAAAGCCGTTGATAGACGACGAAAAGTGCAACGTCCGACAGCGGATCACCGAGCGTTGCCATCTCCCAGTCGAGTACCGCGCCGATCCCGTCGTCCGACGTCACGAGGAGGTTGTCCAGCCGGTAGTCGCCGTGCAGAACCGACACGTCACCACCCGTCGGAACCCGCGCTGCCAGAAGATCCGACAATTCATCGGCGCCTGGCAGGTCACGACTGCTGGAGGCGGTCATCTGCTTGCGCCAGCGACGCACCTGGCGCTCCAGGAAACCCTCCGGTCGGCCGAACTGACCGAGCCCGACCGCGTCGTAGTCGACGGCGTGCAACGCAACGAGGGTGTCCACCAACCGGTGGCCGATAGCCCGGGTGCGGTCTACGCCGAGTGGCTCCAACTGGGAGGCGTCGCGGTAGGGCGTGCCCTGCACGAACTGCATGACGTAGAACGGCGCGCCGATGACGCTCTCGTCCGCGCATACGGCGTACGTGGCGGGAACCGGTACGTCGGTCGGTGCGAGCGCCGTGATGACCGTGTGCTCGCGCACCATGTCGTGCGCTGTGGACAGCACGTGCCCCAGCGGTGGCCGCCGCACGATGACCTGCCGGGTGCCGTCAGTGACGGCGTAGGTCAGATTGGACTTGCCGCCGGCCACGATCGCGGCGCTCAACTCACCGCTGAGGCAGTCCGGCGCGTGTTCTTCCAGGTATTGCGAGAGCGCGGTGAGATCCAGACCCTTCGGGCTGTCGCTCACGGCACGAGCACCGCGACGGTCTCGGCGACGCAGGCCGGTTTGTCACTACCCTCGAGCTCAACGGTCACCGTCACGACGCTCTGGGCGCCGCTCGCGCCCCGGTTCAACGCGGTGAGCCTGGCGCTCGCGCGCACCCTGGAGCCGACCGGCACCGGGGTGGGGAAGCGCACCTTGT
>JALYUK010000253.1 GCA_030853805.1 Actinomycetota bacterium
AAAGGACACCTGCCCGGCATGATTACGCAGCGTCTCAGCGCGCTGGGTCAGCAGGATGTCTTCGCCGCCACCGACGCGCGGGCCGAAGAGCATCAATACGGCGGACGCCCGACCACCGGAGCCTGAACCCGTCGCGAATCTCGGCATCCGCTGCGCGGCCTGAGCTTCGATGTTCTGCAACCACGACGGAACGGGGTGACCATCGCTCACCGAGGTGCCATCTCGTATTTGAGCAGCGCGCGGGCCTTGTCAGGATCGGTCTCGCCATCGCCGTACGACGGGCACCAGCGGGCCACCGGGCACACCCCGCAGGCGGGTTTCTTCGCGTGGCACATCCGCCGACCGTGGAAGATCAGCACATGGCTGAGCATCGTCCAGTCCTTGCGCGCGAACATCTGGCCGATCGCGGCTTCGACCTTGACGGGGTCGGTCTCGTCGGTCCACCCGAAGCGCCGCACGAGTCGCCCGAAGTGGGTGTCCACCGTCAGGCCCGGTATTCCGAAGGCGTCGCCGAGCACCACATTGGCAGTTTTGCGCCCTACTCCGGGCAGCGTGACGAGATCCTCCAGCCGGGGTGGGACAGCGCCGTCGTACCGCTCGACCAGCGCCTGACCCAAGGTGATCACCGAGTTGGCCTTCGCCCGGAAGAACCCCGTCGGACGCAGCAGCGTCTCCAGCTGCTCCCGATCGGCGCCGGCGTAGGCCGCGGCGTCGGGGTAGCGCTGGAACAACGTGGGCGTCACCTTGTTGACCCCGACGTCCGTTGTCTGCGCAGACAGGATGGTTGCGACCAGCAACTCCAACGGGGTGCTGAAGTCCAGTTCACAATGGGCGTAGGGATACGTCTGCTCCAGCGCGCGGTACATCTTGCGGGCGCGACGGGTGCGCGAGACGGGGCTCTGCGTGCTGGTGTCGAGACGTTTCACCCGGTCGAGACTAGGCCTCGCTTCGATCACCCGGATGACATGGTGACGTGGCACACTTACCCCTGTGGAAACCGAAGCCGTGCGCAAGGCGCCGTTGTTCGCTGCTTTGAACGATACGGACGCGGAGGCGCTGCTCGCATCGATGTCGCGCACTCAGATTCCACGTGGCGCTGAGTTGTTCAGTGAAGGCGACCAGGGCGACTCCCTCTACGTCATCACCGCCGGCAAGGTGAAGCTGGGTCGGCGCTCCGTCGACGGCCGCGAGAACCTGCTGGCCATCCTCGGGATGGGTGAGATGCTCGGTGAGCTGAGCCTGTTCGATCCGGGGCCCCGCACTGCCACAGCCACTGCAGTCGCCGACACCGAGCTGGTGGGGCTGGCCCACCCGGACATGACCGACTTCCTCAAGGACCGCCCCGAGGTCGCCATGACGATGCTGGCTGCCCTCGCCCGCAGGCTGCGCCGCACCAACGAGGCGCTCGGCGACCTTGTGTTCACCGATGTACCGGGCCGGGTCGCCAAGGCGTTGCTGGACCTCTCCAGTCGCTTCGGGCGGCCGGTCGACGACGGCATCCTGGTCGCGCACGACCTGACCCAGGAGGAGTTGGCCCAGTTGGTCGGCGCGTCCCGGGAGACCGTCAACAAGGCACTGGCCGATTTCAGCGCACGCGGCTGGGTCAAGCTCGAAGCACGCGCGGTGACCCTGCTCGACGTCGAACGACTGCAGCACCGCGCACGCTAATGCAGTGCGTGCAACCGCAGTACTGCTGATTCACTGCGCTAGTCGAGATAGTCCAGCTGGGCCGCCACGGTTGCCTTCGCGGCCGGCCAGACCTCTCGCGGCAGGTCCGCATAGACGCTCTGCACCACGGCCTGCACGACATCTGGCGCATCAGCCGCGCCGGCCGCGAGCGCCGCCCGTACCTGCTCCAGACGCTGCATCCGATGCGCGGTGTATTGCGCGACGACGGGAGCGGCGTCGGGGTGCGTGGGCCCGTGACCGGGGCCGAGCGTAATTTTTTCCGCGACGGCTGCCAACCGGTCCAATGAGTTCAGGTACGCCGCGAGCTCACCGTCGGGGTGGGCGACCACGCTGGAGCCCCGGCCCAGCACCGTGTCACCGGTCAGCAGCAGGTGTTCACTCTCGACCAGGAACGAGACCGAATCGCTGGTATGGCCGGGGGTAAGCAGCACCCGGATCTGCAGCCCTCCGAGAGTGATCCGCTCGTTGTCGGTGAACGGCTGCCCGCGGCCGGCACCCCGCACGGGTGCGCCGGTCAGGTCTGCCCAGCGGTCTGCGGACTCCGCATGATCGAAGTGGCCGTGGGTCAGCAGCGTCAGCGCGACACGGGCGTCCTGCGCTGCCACCTGCGCCAGCACTGCCTGCAGATGCGTCTCGTCCAGCGGTCCAGGATCGACGACGACCGCATCCCGGGAGCCGGGCGCCGTCAGCACCCAGGTGTTCGTTCCGTCCAGTGTCATCGGTCCGGGGTTGGGGCAGAGCACCACCGTGGCTCCGGGTGTCACCGGGCCGCCTTGCCAGGTCATACCGGCAGCTGCGCTGTCATGACGACCTGGTCACCGTCGTAGTGGGCCACCGGCATCACGCAGATCACCTGAGGGGTCGAGCCGACGACTTCAGCCGGGGCATCCGCATGTGTCAGACGTTCCAGATTCGTGCTCGTGGGAGCCAGCATCATCACCTCGCCCGCCGTCAGGGCAGCCAGGAGCTCGGCGGGTCCTACCCACCGGGAGACGTCCGCCTCGGTGGTCTGGTCGTCGGCAATCTGCCCCTCGGGCAGCAGCGCGGCGAAGAAGTAGGTGTCGTAGCGCTTCTTCTCGAACTCCGGCGTCACCCAGTGGTCCTGCAGCGACAGCAGGTCCGAACGCAGCACCAACCGCTCCTCAGACAAGACCTGGGACAGTGACGACTCTTTGGCCAGCAGGTCCGCGCGGTGCTGCTGCCACCTGACACCGCTCACATCCCGAAGTACGGATGTCCCGTCCGGGCCGGCGAGCAGTACACCGCATTCTTCGAAAACTTCCCGGACTGCCGCGCATACGAGTTCCACGGCGTCCTCGCGTGGGACCTCGAGCCGGGCTGCCCACTCATCCGGGCTCGGCCCTGCCCACGGCGGCTCGGCTTCACCGTCGCGGGGATCGACGCCACCGCCGGGGAAGACCCACATCGACGGCGCGAACGCCATCGTCGCGACCCGGCGCTGCATGAAGACCTCCACACCTGAGCCACCCACTTCCGCACCGCCGGACTGCCCGGCGCGCAACACCATCACGGTGGATGCACGCCGAGTGGGCGCACCGGTAGGACAGCCCGCGTCCAGCCAGGTTCGGACCACACCCTCCAGCGGACCGGCGGCAGGGTAGCGCTGTTCTCGGGTGGTCATCGGTGCGATCTCGACGTCTGCACGCCGGGTTCGTCAGCTCTGTACCGAGACGGTGATCTCGACCTCGACCGGGGCATCCAGCGGCAGTACCGCCACGCCAACCGCGGACCTCGCGTGCGCACCCTTCTCGCCGAATGCGTCGGCCAGTAGCTGACTGGCACCGTTGATGACACCGGGCTGGCCGGTGAACGACGGATCGCTCGCCACGAAACCCACCACCTTGATCACCCGGACGGTGTCCAGGTCGGGCACCAGAGACTTCACGGCGGCGATCGCATTCAGCGCGCAGCTGCGTGCCAGGTCTGTGGCCTGCTCCGGGGTGACCTCCGCGCCGACCTTGCCGGTCGCGGCGAGCTTGCCGTCGACCATCGGCAGCTGACCCGACGTCATCACGATGTTGCCGTCCCTGATAGCGGGGACGTAAGCAGCGACCGGTGCTGCGACCGCGGGCACCGTCAGCCCCATCTGCGACAGACGATCCTCCACACCCGACATCAGTTGCCCTTCGGACGCTTCAGGTAGGCGACCAGGTTTCCGCCGTCGCCCTGCAGGACCTGGACCAGTTCCCAGCCGTCCTCGCCCCACTGGTCGAGGATCTGCTTGGTGGCGTGCACGATGAGCGGGACGGTGGCGTACTCCCAGTTGGTCACGTGTTTTCTCCTTGGTAAAGGGGTAAGTCGGGATGGGTGCAGTCTGGCAGGACTCAGCGGGTCGGTGCGAACGGCACCAGTTCGCTCGGGACCTGCCCGGTGACCATCTGACGCGCGAGCAATCTGGCCGTGAGCGGGCCGAGGGTAATGCCCCACATGCCGTGTCCGCCGTTGACGAACACCCGTGGCACCTTCGTTGCACCGACCAACGGCATGCCGTCGACCGTGACGGGGCGGCTGCCCACCCACAGGTCCTGCGGGTCGTCCCAGTCCACTCCGGACAGCAGCGGTCGTCCCGAATGCATGATGCCGTCGACCCGAGCCATGCTCAGCGGTGCATCGGCGTCCGCGAACTCCATGGTGCCGCCCACCCGCAAGCGGTCGCCGTACGGGGTGCAGGCCATCCGCTCGTACGGGAAGTAGACCGGGCAGGCCACCGGGCTCGCCGAAGGCTCGGTGACGCCTAGCGAGAAGCTGTAGCCGCGTCCGGCCTGCATGGCGGTGCGCACGCCGCAGCTTTTCGCCAGCTGTGGGAGCCAGGCGCCGGTGGCGATGACGACCGCGTCACCCGAGACCGGCTCACCGCTCATCATCTCCACGGTCACCCCGTGCGGACCGTGCCGCAGCGCGTGCACATTCGCCCCGATCCGCACCTCGCCGCCCCGTTCGCGCACCGCATCGGCGAGCGACTCGACATAGGCACCGGGGTCGATGTAGCGCTGCCCGCCGAGCCGGATCGCCTTCTCCACGTCGGGGCTGACGATCGGTAGCTGCGCACGCAACGTGGCGCCGTCGACCTCGTCGGCCTGCAGGTCCAGCCCGACCTCGCGGATCTGGGCGATCTCGTGCTCCAGCGCGGCGGCGTCCTCGGCCTTGCGGAACGCGGCCATGATCGGCGCTTCCTTCATCCGCGCGCTCACCCCGTTCGCCTCGAGGTGCGCGTACGCCTCGATCGCCTGGGCGTTGACCGGCACGAACTTGGCCATCGTGGCCCGCCACTGCCCCGGCGTACACCGCCGGGCGAAACCGAGCAGGAACTTGACCAGCTGGGGATCGGCCTTGAAGTGGATGTAGAGCGGCGACTTCGGGTCCAGCAGCGCCTTTGCGCCGTACTTGAGAACACCGGGCTCGGACAGCGGCACGCACAGCCCTGGCGAGATCCACCCGGCGTTGCCCCACGAACTACCAGCAGCGATACCGGACCTCTCCACGACGGTGACCCGCACCCCCTGCTCCTGCAGGTACCAGGCCGTCGACAGACCGACCATCCCTGCGCCGACCACCACCACGTGCAGATCGGACCCAGCGTGTACGGGCCGCAGCCCCTGGTGCGCCATTGCAGATGCTCCATCTCGCGTTGCGTCAACGCTTGTTCGCCCTTTTTCAATACTGTTTTGCGACCGTATCAGGGGCGTAGGGCGGGGTAAGACACCGCGATGTGACCGGCAAGTAGGCTCGCGATATGGCATCTGCGCTCGACCTGCTCCACCGTGTCGCGCCACCACCGGATGAAACGACGCCCTACGGTCCGCTGGCCGACCAGGTCTACGACCTGCGCCGTCCGCGCAGTGGAGTACGAAACGTGACGGTCGTCATCGTGCACGGCGGATTCTGGCGACCGGCCACCGATCGCACGCACGCCGGCCCGCAGGCCGAGGCATTGGCCGAAGCCGGTTTCCACGTCGTTGTCGTGGAGTACCGCCGTGTGGAACGAGGCGGGTGGCCGCAGTTGCGCGATGACCTGCTCACTGCCCTCGAAACGGTCGCTGCGCGCGATGACCTGCCCAGTGACACCGTGCTGGTCGGGCACTCGGCAGGAGGTCATCTCGTGACATGGCTGGCCGCGCAGCAGGCACCCGAAGCACGCGCAGTGCTCGCGGCTGTGTCGCTGGCCGGGTGCGTCGATCTGCACCGGGTGTTTGCGCTCGATCTGGGCAAAGGCGCCGCGCAGGCACTGATGGGCAGCACCCCCGAGGAGGACCCCCAGGCCTGGGCGGCCGCCGATCCGGCGCTCCTGGGCACACCGCGCATCCCGGTCGTGGCCATCCACGGTGACCGCGACGAGGTGGTGCCGGTTGACATCAGCCGGATGTATGTCGCCGCCGCGGCCGGAACGACATCGATCACCTGCAGTGGTGCCGATCACTTCGATCTGATCGATCCGCAGGCGCCCGCATTCCGAATAGTCCTTGACACCATCATCGAGCTGGCGGGGGATCCCACCGCGTGACCGCACAACTACACATCATCTCGGGCAAGGGGGGCACCGGGAAAACGACCGTTGCTGCCGCCCTAGCCCTGTCACTGGCACACGAGGGCCAGCACGTGCTGCTCGTCGAAGTAGAGGCGCGTGGCGGGATCAGTCAGCTCTTCGACGTGCCCGTGGGGGGCAAGGAGGAGACGCATGTCGCCCGAGGGCTCGGCGGCGGAGAGGTGCGCGCGTTGGCAGTCGACGCCAAGGCAGCGCTGATGGAGTACCTGCAGATCTTCTACAAACTGGGCCGGGCGGGCAGTCTGCTGGAGAAGTTCGGAGCCGTCGACTTCGCCACGACCATTGCGCCGGGGATGCGCGACGTGCTGCTGACCGGCAAGGTCTACGAGGTCGTCCGCCGCGACGCCCATCACGCACGGCGTGGTTTCCAGCCGTACGACGCCGTCGTCCTGGACGCGCCGCCCACCGGGCGGATCGGCCGGTTCCTCGGCGTCAACCGCGAGCTGTCCGGGCTGGCCAAGATGGGGCCGATCAAGAAGCAGGCCGACTCGATCATGACGATGCTCACCTCCGGACGCAGTCATCTGCACCTGGTGACCCACGCGGAGGAGATGCCGGTGCAGGAAACCATCGACGCGGCGGCAGAGCTGCGGGAGTTGGCACTGACGATGGGGTCGATCATCATCAACGCTGAGCAGGCGGTGCTGCTGGACCCCGATGCGCGTGCGCTGCTGCAGGAAGCGGACTTCGACGAGTCGCCGCTTCGTGCCGATCTGACGGCGGCTGACCTGCGCGTGGGCCCGACCCTCGTCGACGGGCTACTGGATGCCGGGCGCCGCAGGGATCAGCGGCTGCGTCTGGAAGAACGCGAAAGTGCCCGTCTGGAAGATCTCGGTATGCCGATCGTCCGGTTGCCGACGATTCGCGACGGGATAGACGCCGGCGGACTACGCCAACTCGCGACCGCGCTACGAGAGCAGGGCCTGCAATGAGCACGCGCGACCTCAACATCGACACGTTGATCGCCGACCGGTCGATCCACACCATCATCTGCTGCGGATCCGGCGGGGTCGGCAAAACGACGACCGCCGCGGCTGTCGCCATTCGGGCCGCCGAAGCCGGTCGATCGGTAGCCGTGCTCACCATCGATCCCGCCCGCCGCCTAGCGCAGGCGCTGGGCCTGGAGCACCTCGACAACGACCCCGCGCCCGTCGAGACGATCGACACGTCTGCGGGCGGCTGCCTCGACGCGATGATGCTGGATATGAAGCGCACCTTCGATGAGGTGGTGCTCTCGCATTCGACCCCTGAAAAGGCCGAAGCGATCATGGCCAACCCGTTCTATCAGGCCGTCTCCAGCTCGTTCGCGGGCACCCAGGAGTACATGGCGATGGAGCGCCTGGGGCAGTTGCACCAGGAAATGTCCGGAGCCGACCCGCGCTGGGATCTGATCGTGGTCGACACCCCACCGTCCCGCTCGGCGATGGATTTCCTGGACGCGCCCAAGAAGCTCGGGTCCTTCCTGGACGGACGATTCATCCGGCTGATGACCGCGCCCGCCAAGGTGGGTGGCCGGGCGTACCTGAAATTCGTCTCCATCGGGATGGGATCGGTGACCGCGGTGATGGGCAGGGTGCTGGGCACCCAGTTGCTGACCGATGCCCAGACGTTCATCGCGGCTCTGGACACGATGTTCGGTGGTTTCCGTGAACGCGCCGATGAAACGTATGCCGCGCTCAGCGACGTGAGCACGGCATTTCTGGTCGTCGCCTCCCCGGAGCGGGACGCGCTGCGGGAAGCCTCATTCTTCGTGGACCGACTCGCGACCGAAGGCATGCCGCTCGCTGGACTGGTCGTCAACCGCATCCAACCGGTGACAATCCCGTCGCTGTCGTCGTCGCGAGCCCTGGAGACGGCACAGGCGATGCAGGATCTGCCGAACCGACCTGATGGTTGGTCCCCCGCGGATACTGCGGCACTGCTACAGATCCACGCGGAATCCGCGGATCTCGCGGCGCGGCATCGCGCTGCGGTAGAACGGTTCACCGCTGCACATGAGGACATTGCCCAGGTGCAGGTTCCTGCCTCCGGCAGCGACGTCAACAACGTCGCCCAGTTGCGGGAGATCGGCGACGCGCTCAGCGGCGGTTAAGGCCGGTCGCCCGCCTGGGCGGCCTTGAACAACGCGGTCCAGGACACAACTTCTGGTCGGCGGCGTAGCAGTGCTCGACGCTCGCGCTCCGTCATGCCACCCCACACGCCGTACTCGGTGCGGTTGTCCAGTGCGTCCGCAAGACATTCTGCGACGACTGGACAGCCGTGGCAGATGGCTTTCGCATTCTGCTGGGCTGCACCTTTGGCGAACAGCTCATCAGGTGAGCCGCCGCGGCAGGCTGCCCGCGCCGCCCAGCCTCGATCCCAGTTCGTTCGCTCTACCGCTACTGCAGTCATCTGGGACCCATTTTCTTAAGGTGATGCATTACCCGAACCAGTTGCTTTATGCAGGGTAAAGTATCAAGAATTCGTCCGGTATGACTAGAAAGAACTACTAAAAATAGCTCATGAGAGCTACTTCTTATCCGTGGGCCCTTCCACAACTGGCGGCGCAGGCTGGTTTGCACGGCACTCCGCGTTAGCCTCTTGACCATGCGTGCCACCCGCCGGCTCGGTTCCGTGCTGACACTCCTCGTCGCAATGCTCGCGACGGCCATGGTGATGGGCCTGCTTGCTGCGGGTCTGCTGATCCCCGCCGTCGGTGGCGTCGGGATCGCCAGCAACAAGAGCATCGAGCTCTTCAACGGGCTGCCGGGGACCTTCGCCATGAATCCGCTGGCGCAGCAGTCGCGCATCCTCGCCGCTGACGGCTCGACCATCGCCACACCGTTCAACGAGAACCGCATCGTGGTGCCACTCAGCAAGGTAGCGCCGATCATGCGTAAGGCGCAGGTTGCCATCGAAGATGAGCGTTTCTATCAGCACGGTGGCATCGACCCCAAGGGCCTGCTGCGCGCGGTGGCATCGAACGCCCAGGGCGGCGGCACCCAGGGCGCCTCGACCCTCACCCAGCAGTACGTCAAGGTCGCCCTGCAGAATCAGGCGATAGCCGCTGGCAACACGAAGGGCGCCAAGAATGCCGTTGCCCGTGAAGGTCTGCAGGGGTATGTGCGCAAGCTGCAGGAGCTGAAGTACGCGACGTCGCTGGAACAGAAGTATTCCAAGGACCAGATCCTCGACGGTTACCTCAACATCGTCTATTTCGGCGATCAGCAGTACGGCATCGAGGCCGCATCGCAGCACTACTTCAGCGTGCACGCCGCCCAGCTGACCCTGCCGCAGGCCGCACTGCTCGCCGGTGTCGTCAACCAACCGACGACCTTCGACCCGGTCACCAATCCCAAGAACTCCGAGGCCCGGCGCAACATCGTGCTGCAGAAGATGTACCAGCAGAAGATCATCACCTTCAAGCAGTACTCGGACGCCTCCGTCATCCCCGTGCCCAGCATGTTGAAACTGAAGAACATCAGCGGTAACTGTTCGTCCTCGAAGTACCCCTATTTCTGCAACTACGTCACCGATTGGCTGTACCAGCAACCGGCGCTGGGCAAGAACCGGACCGAGCGTCAGGCAGCACTCAAGAGCGGCGGTTTGACGATCAAGACCTCCTTCCAACCAAAGATGGCGGCCACCATCAACGCGCAGCTGCGTAAGCAGGTGACGGTGGGAAACAAGGACGGCATCGACGGGGCGGGCGTCATCATCCAGCCGGGCACCGGATACATCCTCGGCATGGGTCAGACTACGACCTTCAGCAACTCCCCGGGCGCGGGAAAGTCGGCCATCAACTTCAACGCGCCGCCCGATCTGGGCGGGTCTCAGGTGGGCTTCGACTTTGGTTCGGCCGCCAAGCTGTTCGCGATCGTCACAGCGCTGGAGCGGGGGGCCTCCTCCAACGACACGATTGACGTACGGCCGCAGATCAACCTGCCCAACGGAAACGGGAACGGGACGAACTTTCGCTTCAGCGATTTCAACGGGCCCTGTTACACGGGCCGGGGTACATGGCCGGTCGAGAATGATTTCCCGGTGCCGGTGGGACCGATGACGTATGCGACGGCCGCCGCCTGGTCAGTCAACACCGCTTTCGCCAAACTGGTATCGGACATCGGGTTGTGCAACGTGGTCGCCACTATGAAGAAGTTGGGGCTCACATCCGGCGGCGCCAAACTGGCCAACATCGGCCCCTCGGGCATAGTGCTCGGAACCAATGGCGTCGCCCCTGTCAATTTGGCGAACGCCTACGCGACAGTGGCAGCGGGTGGCAAGTATTGCCCGCCACGGCCCGTCGTCTCGATCACCGACGGCAACGGAAAGTCGGTGTCCATGTCGGGGATCGCCTGCCGGCAGGTGATGTCAGCCAAGGTGGCAGCAGAGACGACCAAGGTATTCCAGGCCGTGCTCAACCCCGACGATCCGAAGGCCACCGCGCACGCATCGGCCCTGGCGAACGGGCGTCCTGCCGCGGGCAAAACTGGAACAGAGACGGGCGCCAACAACATCTGGTTCGTGGGCTTCACCCCCCAACTCGCGACCGCCGTCTGGGTAGGTCACGGCTCGGGGAACCCGCGGAACCTGAAGTACGTGACGCTGGGCGGGAAGTACTACGACACCTTCGTGTTCGCCGGCGACGTCGCGGCACCGATCTGGAAGGGCATCATGGACGCGGCTCTGAAGGGCGAGCCCAACAAGGACTTCCCCGCCGTGCCCGGCTTCCAGGACAACCCGACGGGTACGCCATCCAATTCGTCCTCCGGTGCCACTGCTCCGTCGAGCCCTCCCCCGACGACGCAGTAGGCGCCCGGACTGCTCAGCCCTGGTTGAGAGCGGACCTCACCGATGCTGCGACCTTGCTGCCGTCGGCGCGACCGGCGATCCGCGGCTGCAGCACCTTCATGACCTGGCCCATGCCCGCCATCCCGGACGCGCCGGTCGACTCGATGGCTGCGGCGATCATCGCGTCGAGGTCTGCGTCGCTCAGCGGCGCGGGCAGGTAACGCTCCAGCACGACGAGTTCGGCGCGCTCAGCGTCGGCCAGCTCGGGGCGTGCGGCGTCGTCGTATGCGGTGGCAGCCTCGCGGCGCTTCTTGGCTTCCTTGGTGATGCAGCCCATCACCTCGTCCTCGGTCAACTCGTGTTTGGTGGTGCCACTGACCTCAGCGGTACGCACGGCAGCGAGCGCCATCCGGAGCGTCTGAATGCTGGTCTTGTCCTTCGCTCGCATCGCGGCGGTGAGGTCGCTCTGCAGCGTGTCTTTGAGCTTCACGTCGTTCGTCGTCATACGGGGCAGTGTGTCACCGGGTGTGAGGATGGGCGGATGCACACTGTGGCCAAGGCCGTCGGCGCCATGGGTGCCGCCTCGATCGGCGCCCTGGGGTGGGCGTCCCTGGTCGAGCGCAACTGGTACGCCGTCCGGCGTTACTCGCTGCCCGTCCTGCCCCGCGGCTGCGCACCGCTACGGGTATTGCATGTCTCAGATCTGCACCTCGTGCCGCGTCAGTCGCGTCGGATCGCGTGGGTGCGCGGGTTGGCCGCGCTGGAGCCCGACCTGGTGATCAACACCGGCGACAACTGCTCTGACATCAACGCGGTACCTGCCGTACTGCAGGCCCTGGAGCCACTGATGGACTGCCCCGGAGCGTTCGTACTCGGCTCGAACGACTACTTCGCCCCGACGTTCAAGAACCCGTTGCGCTACTTCAACCTGTCGCACCAGCGCGGCGTCAATGCCGGAGGCGCGCAACTGCCGTGGCGGGAGCTGGTCGCGGGCTTCACCGGCGCAGGCTGGTTGAACCTCACGAATGCCCGCGCGACGCTGAGTGTGCGCGGTGTCGACCTGGAGTTCGTGGGCGTCGACGACCCACACCTCAACTACGACCGCTATTCACGCGTCGCTGGTCCGGCCGATCCTGCCGCCGATCTCACGTTGGGTGTGCTGCACGCGCCGTACACGAGGGTGCTCGACGAGATGGCTGCCGACGGGGCCCGCGTCCTGCTGGCCGGGCACACCCACGGCGGACAGCTGTGCGTGCCCGGCTACGGCGCGCTGGTGACCAACTGTGACCTGGACCGCCTGCGGGCAAAGGGCGTGTCACGGTGGTGGCCGGGCGCCGCGGGCACCCCTTCCTCGCGCGCTCCGCGCGACGCTGCGTGGCTGGAGGTGTCGGCGGGGCTGGGGCACAACAAGTACACACCGGTGCGTTTCGCCTGTCGTCCGGAAGCCACGCTGCTCACCCTGAGGCCCACTTCGTGAGGTCGATCTCGCTTTTGCCGGGCCTGCCCACACCTCCCGATTGGGAGATGTCTCAGCCTTCGCGGTATCGTGAACATCGCTGCATCCGACTCGTGCCTAATCTGTGCGACGGGTGCAGCAGCCACGGGGTGTGGCGCAGTTTGGTAGCGCGCGTCGTTCGGGACGACGAGGTCGCAGGTTCAAATCCTGTCACCCCGACAGGCACAAGGAGTGGCCCTGACCAGCGGAGACGCGGTCAGGGCCAGTTGCTTTTTCTGGCCTCGGGCAAACCGGGCACACCCAGAGACCTCACATGCGTGACCACCGGTGATGAGACGACCATACTGCCGATGACTCCGCCACATCTGCGGAAGTTGAGCCATTTACTGAATAACCGGGGGCACCCCGCAGACGACGGGAATGCATAGGTCTCATACCTTGTTACCCGTACGACTGCACGGGTATTCGGATTTGACGAGGTGGGCATGAACATTTTAAGCGGTATCGGAGACGGCCTGAACGAGGCGTTCTTCATGTTCTGGGCGACCCTGTGGGCGTTGGTGCTCGGATTCACCCTGTCCGGGGCAGTGCAGGCGTTCGTCTCTCGAACCCAGATGCAGCAGACCCTGGGTGATCACGCCCCCAGAACGTTGGCGAAGTCCTCGTTCTTCGGGATGATCTCTTCCTCCTGCTCCTACGCTTCATCGGCGCTGGCCAAGAGTTTGTTCGCCCGTGGCGCGGATTTCACTGCGGCGCTGGTGTTCATGGTCGCCTCGACCAACCTGGTGTTGGAGTTGGGAATCGTGCTGTGGTTGTTGATCGGCTGGCAGTTCGCGCTGGCCGAATTCGTGGGTGGAGCAATCATGATCGTGCTGCTAGGTCTGGTCGTTCCCCGGGTGCTGCCGGCGAGTTGGACCGACGCGGCCCGTGACCGCCTGAACGAAGGTAACGACGGCGACGGATCCGGCAACGCCCCAGGTGAGCACGACGCATCGCAGGATGAGCCGCTGACCCAGCGGATCCGCAGCCGTAAGGGGTGGGGCGACGCGTCGGGATACACGATCAGCGACCTCACGATGTTGCGTAAGGAACTGTTCATCGGGTTCGTAGTGGCCGGGTTTCTCGCGGCGCTGGTTCCGACGTCCTTCTGGCAGTCGATCTTCTGGACCGGGCACGGGTTCGCTTCCAGCCTGGAGAACGTGATCATCGGACCGCTGCTGGCGATCCTCAGCTTCGTCTGCTCCGTCGGCAACGTGCCCCTGGCCGCGGCACTGTGGCAGGGCGGCATCAGTTTCGGTGGGGTGGTGTCGTTCATCTTCGCGGACCTGATCACGTTGCCGTTGCTGGCGATCTACCGCAAGTACTACGGCACCACGATGATGCTGC
Organism: Actinomycetota bacterium; assembly: GCA_030853805.1. Taxonomy (GTDB): domain Bacteria; phylum Actinomycetota; class Actinomycetes; order Actinomycetales; family Dermatophilaceae; genus Allobranchiibius. The sequence continues at coordinate 13,866 of JALYUK010000253.1, forward strand.
GGATGCTGGGCGTGATGTGGGCGACCATGAGCATCGGTGGTCTTGCGGTGGAGTACCTCTTCAAAGCACTTCAGATCTCTGCTCCTGGGCGCCCGTCGCTGGTGGTGCAGACCGGGTTCTCGTGGAACTACACCACCGTGCTGAACATCATCGCCCTGGTCGGGTTCGCGATCATCTACTGGCTGTACAAGCACCGCGACGCCGCAGGTGGACGCTTCGCGCAGGACCCGACGTGTGGGATGCAGGTAGAGATCGCCCAGGCCCCCGCCCACCGCACCACCCACAGCGAGGACGGGACGGGTGAAACGGTGTATTTCTGCTCAGACGGCTGCGCGGCCCGGTATGACCAACAGCAGACGCGCCCGCAGTCCACCGTCAACCGCACAAGCAACGACGCGAACGCGCATCAGCACGGAGGAACCTCATGAGCATGTTGGACCACGAGCACCCGATCGACCCGGTGCGGGTCGCGCATGCCCGCTCCCGGCTTCCGTCGGCCGAAGACGCCGGGCGGTTGACGAGTCTGTTGTCGCTGATGGCCGACCCGGTTCGGCTGCGGCTGATCTACGCCCTGGACGTCACCGAGGAACTATGTGTCGGGGACCTGGCCCTGGCGTTGGAGGTCAGCGAGGACTCGGTCTCCTACGCGCTACGCCTGTTACGTACTGCGGGGCTCCTGGTCACCCGCAAACAGGGCCGGGTCGTCTACAACCGACTCGCCGACGACTTCCCCGCACCGCTACGCGACCACTGCCTGCGCCAACTGGTCGCCCTGACCCGCACCGACAGCCACATCAACGACACCGACATCAACGACACCGACAACAGCCAGGGCAGTGCCTGATGCGAGCGAACTGCCCGGTCCGCCGCCACATCAAAGAAGCGATGTGAACGCGGCCCCGACCCGGGTGCTGGTCGTAGATGACGAACCGGCCCTGGCAGGGATGGTCGCCACCTACCTGGGCCGCGCCGGCCACGATGTCCAGATCGCCCACGACGGCCTGGCAGCGGTGGACCAGGCCCGTCAGTGGACCCCCGACGTAATCGTGCTGGACCTGGGGTTACCCGGCCTGGACGGGGTCGAGGTCTGCCGTCAGGTGCGCACCTTCTCGGACTGTTTCGTGCTGATGGTCACCGCCCGCGACGACGAGGTCGACGTGTTGATCGGCCTGTCGGTCGGTGCGGACGACTACCTGACCAAACCATTCCGGGTGCGTGAGCTCGTCGCCCGCGTGGCTGTACTGCTACGTCGCGCCCGGGTCGGCACTGCACAGGACCCAGGCGCGGCCCCGGTACGGTTGGGCTCACTGATCCTGGACCCATCAACCCGGGAAGTGCGGATCGGCGAGGATGACGTGAACCTGACGCGCACCGAATTCGACCTGCTGGCAGCCCTGGCATCCCGGCCGCGGGTGGTTTTGTCGCGCCGGCAACTCATCGACCAGGTGTGGGGACCCGGATGGGTCGGGGATGAGCACCTGGTCGACACCCACATCGGCCACCTGCGCCGCAAACTCGGCGACGCAGCGCCCGGGCCGTCGTTCATCGCCACAGTCCGCGGCGTCGGCTACCGCGCGATCGCGCCGGCATGAGCAACACCGCACGTCGTCGCCCACGGTTGGTGACCCAGCTACTGGCAGCCCAGGTGGGTGTTCTGGTCGTGGCGGCTGTTGTCGCGACCCTCGTGGCCGTCACCGTGGGTCCGAGCCTGTTCCATGAGCACCTGCAACGAGCTGGGATGTCCGGCACGGGTGACATGTCGGTGCACGTGGAGGAGGCATTCACCTCCACCGGTCTGATCACCCTGGTGGCCGCTCTGGGTGCGGCCCTCGCGGTCGCGACGGGTGCCACCGTCCTGCTCGCCCGGCAGGTGACCCAGCCGCTGGGTGCACTGCACGAGGCAGCCCGACAAGTCGCCGGCGGCGGGTACAACGACGCGACCATGCTGCAGACGAGCGGCCCGGCTGAGTTCGCGGACGTGACCACAGCGTTCGTGCAGATGGCCACCCGGTTGCAATCGGTCGAACAGGTACGGCAACGGATGCTGTCGGACCTGGCGCACGAGATGCGCACCCCGCTGGCCACCCTCACCGTCTACCTGGATGCTGTCGATGATCGCGTCGCGGCGCTGGACGAAGGCACCACCAGTGTGTTGCGCGACCAGGTGATCCGGCTCGAGCGACTCGTCCGCGACATCAATACGGTCTCCAGGGCTGAGGAAGACCCACTGCACGTGACCACCCTCGACATCGCCGAACTGACCCGTACGCTCGTCGAATCGTTTGACAAGCCCGGGACGGACCATCGAATACGGGTAACCACCCCAGGGCCCAGCGTGCGCATCGCTGGCGACCGTGACCGACTCACCCAGGTGCTCACCAATCTGGTCGACAATGCGCTACGGCATGCCGGACCCACCGGGCAGGTCGAGGTCACCGTGCGGCACTGCGAAGGACAGGCGGTGATCACCGTGGCCGACGACGGGGACGGAATACCCGCCGGCGCGCTCCCGCACATCTTCGAACGGTTCTACCGCACCGACACTGCGCGCGATCGGGCGCACGGTGGCGCGGGGATCGGCCTGGCCATCTGCTCTGCGCTGGTGCGGGCCCACCACGGCACCATCACGGCGCGCAGCCCCGGCCCCGCACAGGGAGCCACGTTCACCGTCACCTTGC
>JALYUK010000259.1 GCA_030853805.1 Actinomycetota bacterium
GCTTTCACCCGGTCGGCCTGGTGCTGGGCAGCTCCATCTACCACGTGGGCTTGCAGATGGGCCGGTGGGGCAAAAACCAGGAACTGACCACCCTCACCCAGGCGCTCTACCACGCCAGGGAGCTGGCGATGAGCCGAATGGTGGCCGAAGCGGCGGCGCTCGGCGCCGACGGCATCGTCGGGGTGCGCCTGGATGTGGAGCAGAAGGAGTTCGGCGCGGACGTCACCGAGTTCATCGCGGTCGGCACCGCGGTGAAGGCCGAAGGTGCGCGGGCAAACCTGCCGTGGCTCACCAACACCGGGGCCCCGTTCACCTCCGATCTCTCCGGGCAGGACTTCTGGACGCTGCTGCAGTCCGGGCACGCCCCACTGGGTCTCGTCCTGGGCACCTGCGTCTACCACATCGCGCACCGCGGAATGGGCTCGGTGATGAAAACCGCGGGACAGAACGCCGAGCTGCCGCAGTTCACCCAGGCGTTGTACGAGGCCAGGGAGCTGGCGATGGGGCGCATGCAGTCCGAGGCCGAGCGGCTGGAGGCGGAGGGGATCGTCGGGGTGCAGCTCGGTTCGCACAACCACACGTGGGGCGGGCACACCACGGAGTTCCTGGCCATCGGTACCGCCGTGCGCCCGTATGCCGTCGATCACGTGATCAACCCGCCGACGATGGTGATCGGCCTTGACCGATGACGTCTGCTGGGAATGACGCCGACGTCGCCAAGCTCGCCGCCGCACTCCGCGGCGATGCCGACGACCTTTCGCTGTACGCCGGTTTCCTGCTCAACACACTGTCCCAAGCGCTGCCCGCGCACCTGATCACCGTCGACAGGGAGCGCGGCCTGCGGGAACGCATGCAGGGCAAAGAAGGCCGGATCACCGGGGTGCACATACATCTCGGTGACTGGCGGTTCAGTCTGGTGCGGCCGAGCGTCGGAGCACCCGCAGTGGCGATCGCGGGCCACGAGGTGAACGGCATCGTGCTGGCCACCGAGCGGCTCCCGCTGGATGCCTGGTCCACCCGGCTGTCCCAGGAGCTGCTGCGCCGGGCGCACGCGGACTCCGCAGCTGCGGCATCATTAGGTGCGCTACTCGCCCCGCGCGGCCCGGACTGACCACGGTAAGTGTCCGCAATGCGGCGCTACAGGCCGACCGACTCCAACAGCCGCAGCCACACCCCGTCCAGGGCGGCGTGCCGGTCGGCGTTGCTGGGCAGGCTGTAGCGGCGGGTGGTCTCGAGTCGTTGTGTGGAGGCGGGATGCGACTCCCTAGGCCATAGCCACCGGGGGAGGCGACGCTGCTCGGAGACGTTGGGGCACTTTAGTTTTCAAGTGTTTGTGACGGTGGTGAGTCTTCTCACCAAATACGCATCACCGATACCAATTATCTACGGTGAGGGGTGTGCAGCTAACCCGGTTCACCGATCTCGCGCTTCGTTTGGTGATGCGTCTGGCCGTGATCGACCCCGCGGAGGCGGGATCGAGACCGACCACCCACCGGGTGGCTGAAGACGTCGAGGTTCCGTACACGCACGCAGCGAAAGCCGTGGCACGACTGCGGGTATTGGGCGTTGTTGACACCCGTCGGGGGCGTGGCGGCGGCTTGAGTATCACCGAGTTCGGTCGGGAGGTCTCCATCGGCTGGCTCGCCCGGCAGCTTGAAGGTGCGCAGGAAGTCATCGAGTGCGAGGGGAAGCATCCTTGCCCGCTCCGGCACGGATGTCGCCTCCGGGCAGCGTTGGCCCGAGCGAGGGAGGCGTTCTTCGCTGAACTGGACTCTCTCACCTTGGCCGATCTCACCACCGCCCCTACCGGAGCGGTCCTCGTCTCCCTGACCGCGCGCAGGGCCGGCTAGACGCCACCGTTTAACCCCTTAGGAGAGTGCCATGCTTTCAGTGAAGTCGACCGAGATCGTCCGAAGCACCCTGCCGGTGATCGGTGCCGCCATTGGCGAGATCACGCCGGTGTTCTACCAGCGCATGTTTGCCGCACACCCCGAACTCGAACGAGACCTGTTCAACCGGGGAAACCAAGCACAGGGGGACCAACAGCGCGCGCTGGCCGGGGCGATTGTCAGCTATGCCACCCTGTTGGTGACCGACGGTGCGCCGAGTCCGCGGGCCATCTTGTCGAGGATTGCCAACAAGCACGCCTCGCTCGGGATCACCGGCGACCAGTACGCCATCGTGCACAAATACTTGTTTGAAGCCATCGTGGAGATCCTGGGTGACGCGGTCACCGAGGAGGTGGCCAGCGCCTGGAACGAGGTTTACTGGCTGATGGCCGACTCCATGCTCGCCATCGAAAACGATCTGTACGCCGCATCGGGTGTCGAACCGGGCAAAGTGTGGCAACAGGTCACAGTGCGCC
>JALYUK010000260.1 GCA_030853805.1 Actinomycetota bacterium
CTGGCAGAGCGCGATCAACGAACTCCCGTCCCACTTCGCCGTCATCGCCGCCCGCCGGGTTCACTACCTGAAGTTCGACGGAGAGAAGCCCGATGCCATCCCCATCATCTTGACCAACGGTTGGCCGAGCACATTTTTAGAGATGGTCGAGCTGGCGCGACGGCTCGCCCACCCGAGTCGGTTCGGCATCGCGGATCAACCCACCTTCACCGTGATCGTCCCGTCGCTACCGGGGTTCACCTTCTCCAGCCAACGCCCAACACTCCCGGCAGACGTGCCGACTCACGAGATCTGGCACCAATTGATGACCGACGAGCTGGGCTACCAGAAGTATGTGGCCCACGGCGGCGACCTCGGCGCAGGAACGACATCGCGGCTCGCGGCCGCTCATCCGGAGGCCGTACTGGCAATCCACCTCCTGTCGGTAGGAGCACCGACCAACATTGATCAGGCGAGCCTGACAACCGAAGAACAGGAATACCTGGACCGGATCGCCATATGGACCCGGGATGAGGGCGGCTACATGCACCAGCAGTCGACTCGCCCCCTGACGTTGGCTTTCGGCGGAGCCGTCGACCCCCAGGCTTGGTTGATACCAACGCGGTGCCGACGGTTTGGGCGGCGCTGGCCGTTATTGGCGACCTATTTGGCCGCTCTACCATCCGCATACCCTGTGCTCGACCAGGCGTTTGAAAACGTGCCAATTTAGCGTCACTGACCCAGACGACGGACGACATCGACGCCCGGATCAACGCCCTCCTCGAACGCACCCGACACCTCGCACGCAACTGACCCCGGCACGGCTCCGTAACACTTCCCCTCACCGGAACAACTCACCGGGCGGTTCCTACGGCAATGACCTGGTCGCACAGGTGAACTGACCGAAGGCGTGCCCACTGGCACCGTTCGACGTTCGGCTTGCGGGCGGACATCGTCTAACTCGATTGAAGGAGCCGATGTTTGTCACCGGTCTGCGGGAAGGATGCGGCGTAGCTGGCATCAATCGATTATTCGCACGTATTTGTCGTGACGGGCTGCGTTGCGAAGCGCTCCCGGTTTGAGGATCCGCCATCGCTATCGTCGTCTTGGATGTTGAGTGGTCTTGGTCGTTGCGTGGGGCTCGGACCGTGACACATAGAGTCGCTCGGTGAAGGCAAGCTCCTTGCGCTCCTGTGATTCCCGTGTGAGAGCACCCTCGTTTTCGAACGAGATCGCAGGCTGATGGGATCGCAGGCTCGACGCCGAGCTTGTCGCCACGGTTTCAATCTGCCAGATGCTTTACCTCGGCCACGCTCGGGTCAAATTCTCGCGCAACTCGGCCAGCGCTGCGGTTCCCAGTTGGCTGGCAAGAATATCTTCCAGGTGACGGAGAATTCCCGATGCGATGTCACGACGCTGACTGCCTGCGGCGGTGAGTTCGATCAGGGAGCTGCGCGGAAATCCCGGTCCCGGCGTACTGGTCAGCAGTCCTTCGTCAACAAGTTGAGTGACGGCGCGATGCATGGTCTGACGAGTGACGCCGGCGCGGCGGGCGAGTTCGGCGATGCTCAGTGCCGTGTGGGTGTCCAAATGCGCCAGTACGGCCGCGTGCGCCGGTGTGATGGGGTCGACGCCCGCGTCGGCGAGGTGTTCCAACAGCTCGTCAGAGAACCACCGGACACCTCGTTGCAAGAGGGCGAGCAATGACAGGCTCACGGGTGAGTGATTCTCGCTGCTCATGGTTTGCGATCCTCGCTGTCGGGGGTAGCCTCCTGTGTAAGCGTAGCTAACACAGGAGGGTTTCAGCGATGACAGATTATGACGTCGACGTTCTTGTCGCAGGGGCCGGCCCGGTCGGACTCATGGCGGCATGGCAACTAGCCCGGTGGGGGGTTTCAGTTCGTTTGGTGGACGCCGCGCCCGGTCCGGCCGTGACCAGCCGCGCGTTGGCTACGCACGCACGCAGCCTGGAAATCTACGATCAGCTCGGAATTCTCGGCGACATCGCTGCGCACGGAACGAGGGTCAACGGGTTCATCCGTCATCTGGGCGACCGCGCGACCCGGGCCAACTATGATTTCGGCGATCTGGTTACCCGGTTTCCGTACATGTTCAATATCGATCAGGTGATCACCGAGCGGGTGTTTCGCGGATATGCCGCTGTGGCCGGGATCGAGGTGGAGTGGAACACCAGGTTGGAGTCGTTCCAGCACGACGCTGAAGGCGTCACGGTCATGTTGGGCAGTGGCGATGGCTCCGGCGCAGGGCAGGAGACCGTGCACGCGCGATACCTCTGGGGCTGCGACGGTGGACACTCGACCGTCCGCAAGGTCCTCCAGCTTCCTCTGACAGGAGAAGCCGCCCACACCTGGCTGATCGCCGATGCGATCGTGCACACCGATCTGGAGCGCGATGGCCTGCATTCGCTGTCCTTAGCCGGCGGCGCGCTGATGCTGTTCCCGTTTCCGGATCCGGGTAAGTGGCGGCTACTGGACACCAGCGGCGAAGGAGAGCCTGAGCATCCCGAGCAGATCGCGCGGCAGTTCAGCACCAAGTTGTCGCAGGCTCTGGGACGCGACACCATCGTGGACACCCCCAGCTGGGCGTCGAAGTTCACCATCCAGCAGCGCGCGGTGCCCGCGATGCACGTCGGGCGGTGTTTCGTTTCAGGTGACGCCGCCCATGTTCACTCACCCGCGTCCGGGCAGGGCCTCAACACCGGCATTCAGGACGCGTACAACCTGGCGTGGAAGCTGGCCATGGTCCTGCACGGCCACGCCGATGCCCTGCTGCTCGATACCTACGACGCCGAGCGCGTTCCCATCGGCCAGGCCCTACTCGCCTCCACCGGGGCGGTCACGAACTCGGCCATGGTCGACACCACCACCCGGGACACCGAGGACTCCGATCGTGGCTTCATCCGCCAGCTCATCTGGAACGCGTCAGGTCTGGCCATCGCTTATCCCGACAGCCCGCTCACGGTGTCGGACGACGAGCCAGGTGAGGGTCCACGACCTGGGCAGCGGCTCACCCAGATCTGCGCAGCCGATGCTCAATCACCTGGCTGGATGGCACTGCACGCGTTGCTCAGAACCTCCGCCTGGCATCTGCTCGTTTTCGCCGGGAGCAGGCAGTCCAACAGCCAGGTCAGCGCGGACACCAAGTCACTACCGGCCTGGCTGATCACCGTGACGATCAGCCGGCGTCGGCTGGATGAGGATGACCGCGGGGTGTGGGATCCCGACAGCCGGGTCCAGGACACGCTGGCCGCGACCGAGGGAGATTGGATCCTCGTACGCCCCGACGGTTATCTCAGCGCTCGCGGTAACGGGGACACCAGCCTCCGCGATGCCCTGGACCGGTTGAGCATCCTGCACGTGCGGGAGTCGGCACGTGCGTGAACTTGATACGAAACAGGCTCATTTAGCCGATGCAGCGCGAGCTGCCGCCGAAGTACGTCACGGTGAGATCGTGTCTCTCGGCCCGGCCGGTGCACCCGATCCCCTTGACCGGCGGTCCACGTGCGGCTGCCATGTCCGCGGTCTCGACCGCGACAGGACACTCGTTGCTGGACGCCGGGTTTCCACCATAGGCGATGACCGATCTACGCCCATCCAGGACGGCCGGTTGGCGATCAGCGACGTCACAGCGACTTGGGCCCGGCGGTCTTCACCCTGGTGTACCTCTCAGTTTCGTCGCCGGACCCCCGCTGTCGGCGTAACGTCCCATCAGATCAGCCCGGCGGCGCCGTCGGAGATGACCAGCGGGGGCGAACGCAGCCCACGGCCGGTGAGTCCATCCAGGAAGTCACCCCACGCATCGCTCGACTCGCGGCCGGCGGCGGTTCGGCGCGGGCACCGGGGTGCATCTTGAACATCGAGGCGCCGCAGGTTTTTCACAACCCATCAGAGGAACAGATATGAGCGATTCCGACGAAGTTGCCTCGGCACAGGAGATGAAGTCACCCTCCCACCAGCGGCCGGCGCACCTGAGCACCGAATACGCACAGACAGACCATGCTCCTACGGCTGCCCGGGACCAGCGCAGGCCGGCTCATCGCGCGTCGGAGGCGCCCCAAGACGGCCCGGCAACAGACCAGCCGAGCGGCAACAAATGGTGGACCCTCGCAGTGGTCTGCTTCGGCACCTTCATGTTGCTGCTCGACATCACCATCGTGAACGTGGCCTTGCCCGACATTCAGGGCTCCCTCGGGTCCAGCTTCTCGGACCTCCAGTGGGTGATCGACGCGTACGCGTTGACGCTGGCCTCGCTGCTACTGACAGCCGGTTCGCTGTCGGACATCTTCGGTCGCCGCAAGCTCTACATCATCGGTCTGACCATCTTCACCATCGCCTCC
>JALYUK010000182.1 GCA_030853805.1 Actinomycetota bacterium
GCGCAGGCGAGCATCGCATCGTCCCGGTCCGCCAAACGGGTCGTACCCGCGTGGTTGGCAGTGCCGTCGAAGTCGAGTCGCCAGCGACCGTGCGGCCAGATGTCGGTGCCGACCGCGACCGCCGCTCGTGACTGGTCGTAGCTGTCTGCATCCGCCATCGCGCGGCCCTGTTCGACGTGCAGCTCCACGAAGTCGCCGATCCGAGCCCGCGTCGCGTCATCGCGCCCGATGGCAGTGGAACCGCCGGCCGCAGCGATGGCCGAGCCCATCGTGAGGCCGTCGACGTCGGTCAGCCCGAGCGCGCGGTCGGCGTCCAGCGCGCCGGTGATCACCCGCGATCCAGCACAGGCCACCCCGAAGCGGGCACCCTCCTCGTCGCCGAAGTTCACCACCCCGATCGGTCGGATGGGCTCAAAACCACTCTCGCGCAATGCATCTACCGCGGCGAGCGCGCTGACCACACCGAGCGGGCCGTCGTACGCGCCGCCGTCCGGCACCGAGTCGAGGTGCGAGCCGGCAACAACACCGGCACCGGGAGAAGCGTCCGGGTCGCCCCACCACGCCCACTGGTTACCCATCCGATCGAGCGTCAGGTCGAGCCCGCGTGACGTGCATTCGCCCGCGAACCACTCCCGCAGGGTGTGGTCTGCGCGAGTCCAGGCGAATCGTCGATACCCACCGGACGCAGCGCGCCCGATCGGTTCCAGGTCGGCCCACATCCGGTCGAACCCGGCGTACGACCGTGCGGGTGAAGTCACCGCTCAGCCCTCACGCATCGGCACGCGTACATTCCGCTCGGCGGCAACCTGCTCGGCCCGCTCGTACCCCGCGTCGACGTGCCGGATGACGCCCATACCGGGGTCGTTGGTCAGCACCCGGCGCAGCTTCTCCGCGGCCAGCGCGGTGCCGTCGGCGACCGTGACCTGCCCCGCGTGCTGCGAACGGCCGATACCGACGCCGCCACCGTGGTGGATCGACACCCAGGTCGCACCGGAGGAGCAGTTGATCATCGCGTTGAGCAACGGCCAGTCGGCGATCGCGTCGGACCCGTCGAGCATCGATTCCGTCTCGCGGTAGGGCGAGGCGACCGAGCCACAGTCCAGGTGGTCGCGACCGATGACGATCGGCGCCGACACCTCGCCGCTCGCGACAAGGTCGTTGATCGCCAGGCCGGCCTTGTCGCGTTCGCCGTACCCCAGCCAGCAGATGCGGGCCGGCAGCCCCTGGAAGGCAATCTTGTCCTTGGCACCGCGCATCCACTTCTGCAGCCGGTCGTTGTCGGGGAAGAGATCCATCACGGCCTTGTCGGTCGCGTAGATGTCCTTCGGGTCACCCGAGAGTGCTACCCAGCGGAACGGGCCCCTGCCCTCGCAGAACAGCGGTCGGATGTACGCGGGGACGAAGCCCGGGAACTCGAATGCCCGGTCGTACCCCCCGTGTCGGGCCTCGTCACGGATGGAGTTTCCGTAGTCGAAGACCTCTGCTCCGGCATCCTGGAACTCCACCATGGCCTTGACCTGCCGGGCCATCGACGCGCGGGCCCGGTTGGTGAAGTCGTCCGGCTTCTTCTCGGCGTACTCGTGCCAGTCACCGAGGTCTATGTCGTCGGGCAGGTAGGACAGCGGATCGTGGGCGCTGGTCTGGTCGGTGACGATGTCGATCTCGACGCCGCGACGCAGCAACTCTGGGAAGATCACCGCCGCGTTTCCGACAACGCCGACGGAGTACGCACGGCGCGCTCGCTTGGCGTCCATTGCCTTCTTGACGGCGTCGTCCAGATCGGTCGCGACCTCATCGAGATACCGGTCATTCATCCGGCGGCGCAGTCGGGTCTCGTCGACATCCACGATCAGACAGACGCCGTCGTTCAGGGTGACCGCAAGCGGTTGGGCCCCGCCCATTCCGCCACAGCCCCCGGTCAGGGTGAGGGTGCCCGCGAGGGTGCCACCGAAGCGCTTCTCGGCAATCGCCGCGAACGTCTCGTAGGTGCCCTGCACGATCCCCTGGGTGCCGATGTAGATCCAGGAACCGGCGGTCATCTGCCCGTACATCGTCAGGCCGAGGTGCTCCAGCCGCCGGAACTCCGGCCAGTTCGCCCAGTCACCGACGAGGTTGGAATTGGCGATGAGTACCCGTGGTGCCCACTCGTGGGTCTGCATGACACCCACCGGACGACCGGACTGCACCAGCATCGTCTCGTCCTGCCGCAGTGTCTGCAGCGTGCGGACCATCGCGTCGAAGGAGCGCCAGTCGCGTGCTGCGCGGCCGGTGCCGCCGTAGACGACCAGGTCGTCGGGGCGCTCGGCGACCTCGGGATCGAGGTTGTTCATCAGCATCCGCATCGGAGCTTCGGTCTGCCAGGACTGTGCGGTCAGGGTCGTGCCACGCGGTGCGCGAACCGGTCGAGCGCCTTCCATGATTTCTCCTCTGTGTAGTGCGGTGCGGTGAATGCTGTTGCCGGCCCGTCAGGCCAACCGCCCGACGGCACTCTCGGCGAGTGCGACGATGTCGCCACTGGCGACCAACTGGACGGCAACCTCGATGTCGGGAGCGAGAAAGCGGTCCGGCCCGGGCCCGGGCAACGCGCGGGCAACAGCCGCCGTGCCGGGTGCCGGTTCAAGGGGACCTCGTAGGGCGATTCCCCTTGCGGCAGTAAGCACTTCGATCGCCAGCACCCGTGTCAGCCCGTCGACCGAGCGGCGCAGCTTGCGACCGCCGGACCAACCCATCGAGACGTGGTCCTCCTGCATGGCGCTGGACGGGATCGAGTCGACACTGGCCGGTGCGGCGAGCCGTTTGAGCTCGGAGACGATTGCCGCCTGGGTGTACTGAGCGATCATGTACCCGGAGTCGACACCGGGGTCGTCGGCCAGGAACGCATGCAGGCCGGCGTTACGCGCGGGGTCCAGGAACCGGTCGGTACGCCGCTCGCTCATCGAGGCCACGTCGGCGGCCACGATCGCGAGGAAGTCCAGCACGTACGCGACCGGCGCTCCGTGGAAGTTGCCGTTCGACTCCACCCGTCCATCAAGGGTGACGACCGGATTGTCGACCGCTGCGCACAACTCACGGGACGCGATCAGCTCGGCGTGGGCGAGGGTGTCGCGGGCGGCTCCGGCGACCTGCGGTGCGCACCGCAGCGAGTAGGCGTCCTGCACCCGGGTGCACGCGGCTGGATCACGATGACTCTCGCGGATAGCGCTATCAGCCAACATGGTTCGCATATTTGCGGCGCTCAGCGCCTGCCCGGTGTGTGGTCGCAGCGCGTGCAGGTCGGCGGCGAATACGTCGTCCGTGCCCAGTAGTCCCTCCACGCTCATCGCAGCGCTGATGTCGGCGGTGGTGAGCAGGTGGCGAAGGTCGACGATCGCCATACACAGCATCCCGAGCATGCCGTCGGTGCCGTTGATGAGGGCCAGACCCTCCTTCTCGGCCAATTCGACCGGATGCAGTCCGGCCTCATGCAGCGCCTCGGTGGCCGGTCGTTCGACGCCGGACGCGTCGCGCACCGGACCCTCCCCCATCACTGCGAGGGCGCAGTGCGCCAGCGGCGCCAGGTCACCGGAGCACCCCAGCGAGCCGTATTCATGCACGACCGGGGTGATCCCGGCGTTCAGCATCCCGACGTACGCGGCGAGTGTTTCCTCGCGGATCCCGGTGCGCCCGGTCGCCAGAGTGGAGATGCGCAGCAGCATCGTCGCCCGAACGACCTCACGTTCCACCTCTGGGCCGGAGCCCGCGGCATGCGAGCGTATCAGACTGCGCTGCAATTGCTTTCGTTGCTCTGTCGGGATGTGCTTGGTGGCCAGTGCACCGAAGCCGGTGGAGATGCCGTAGTGCGGGATGACGTCACCCGCGAGATGCTCGATGATCTCCCGACTGCGGCGCACCTCCGCCAGCGACTCGTCGCTGATGACGATGGGCGCACCGCCGCGCGCTACCTGCACGACCTGTTCGATCGTCAACGGCCCGATACCGACGGCCACGTGCGCGTGCTCACTCTGATTACTCACCAACTCATTGCACCGCTCCGCACGACTCGGCGACAGTGCGTCAGGTCATACACTGTCTCGGATACGAGATATGGCGTTCCGGTCGCATTGTTTGGTGAGGGTGCGGCAATTGCGGCACCCTCACCAAAAGATGCGACCCGACGCGAGGATCCGCGATGGCAACCGACAACGCACCCGCTGCAGGTCATGTGCTCGCCATCCTTCAAGCGATGGCACGGCACGCTGAACCGGTGTCAGCAGCAACAATCGGGCGCGAGGTCGGCATCCCGCGATCAAGCACCTATCACCTGCTCGCCACCCTGCGCGACCGCGGTTTCGTCACCCACCTGAGTGAGCAGAAGCGCTGGGGCCTGGGCGTTTCAGCGTTCGAGTTGGGGTCGGCGTACAACCGCCAGGCGCCCTTGCAGCGGATCGCCCGCACCGCCTTGATCCGGTTGGTCGACGCCACCACGCACAACGCACACCTGGTCGTGTTGCACGGTCGCGACGTGCTCTACGTCATCGAGGAACGCGCGCCGCGCCGCCCGTCGCTGGTCACCGATGTCGGGGTGCGGCTGCCAGCCGGACTCACTGCCTCGGGTCTTGCAATGCTCGCGGCCCTGCCGGCCAGTCAGCTTCGGGCGTTGTACCCCGACCGCGCAGCATTCGTGCAACGCGACGGCCGCGGTCCGGCCTCACTCACGGCCCTGCGTTCCGAGCTCGCGCAGGTCCGTCAGCGCGGTTACGCCCGCGAAAAAGATTCGGTGACTGCTGGTTTCGCCTCCGTGGCCGCCGCAGTACTGGACCACAACGGCCATCCGGAAGCAGGAATAGCCGTGACGTACCCGCACTGCGAAACCGATCCCACAACTGTGCAGAACATCATCGACCGCACGAGGACTGCCGCGGCAGAGCTCTCCCACCGCCTGGGCCATCGCGCCACTTTGTGAGTAACCACACAGGGTTTTCCGCCACTCGACCGGCGAGTCGCGACGACAGAACCCCGAGTTCAGTCCTCGAGCGTGATCGACACCTTGTCCGGATAGAACGCCAGGTGGCCTCGGATCGAGATGACCGCCTCGTTCGGGTCCTCGTAGACCCAGGCAGCGTCCTGCAGAGGAGCAGCAACGCCGATCTGCAGACTTCGGTAGGTGGCGTCACCCTTGTACGGGCAGTAGGTCGTGGTGTCGCTCGAACGCAGCACGCCAGCATCGACGGCCGCCGCGGGTAGGTAGTAGGCGGCCGGATACGACGCCTCGCGCAACACCAGAGCGTCGCGCGTATCGGCGACCACGACATCACCGACTCGCACGACAACTCGCCCGCCTGACGGCTCCACAGTGATCGGGTGAGTAGAAAGAGAGTGCGGGTTCTTCGGCATGGTGTCCTCCACAGCGGGCTTCGACGGTTCTTGCGTTGACGCTACCCAGCAGGGTTGTCATCAGGCCCCAGTGACCCCGGGTGATTGCGCTCCCAGAACGCACGCACCATGCCCGATCGGCGTGTCAGAGGGGAGGCCCGCCCGTCGAAGAAGGAGATCTGCGTGGAGACGCACCGCGCCATCACCAGACGATTCGCGACCAGCCGCACCGACCACCACACATTCGCCGCGACCGATCGAGCATGGGCGGCAGACTGACACCATGCCGGCCACCGCGATTGTGCTCACCGGGGGCCGCTCGTCACGGTTCGGGTCCGACAAGACGCGAGCGCTCATCGAAGGTCGCCCACTGTTGGATCACGTGCTCGATTCGCTCCCGGCCAGCTGGCCGATCGTGGCAGTCGGACCCGCCCGTCGAACATCCCGGGAGGTCGTCTGGGTGCGCGAGGAGCCGATGCACGGCGGGCCGCTTGCGGCCCTCGCCGTCGGGTTGGCGCTGGTCGAGACCCGCTCATTCGTCCTGCTCGGGGCCGATATGCCGCATGTGTCCGACATGCCGCTCATTCTTGCCGGCCGCCTCGACGACGAACCGGACGAGGTCGACGCCATCGCCGCGCGTACCCCGGACGGCCGCCTACAACCCCTGCTGCTGGCCGCCCGCACCGAACCAGGACGTCGCGCGCTGCCGACCGACCCGGCTGGGGCCTCATTGATGAGTTGGCTGAAGAACCTGCGGTACGAACCACACGACGTCAGCGGGCAGCAGGCCCACGACATCGACACGACAGCCGACCTCCCGTGACCCGCCACTCCCCAGTAACCCGCCACTGGACCAGCGAGTCGCGTGCGGACGTCCGACACTCGGCAGGTAACCCGCCACTCGACCGGCAAGTCGTCGCAGATTCCCCCGATACCTCTCCACGCACGCCGCTGGCCACCGGCTAGCGTCGAGGCATGCAGGCAATCACCCTTCCCGAGTTCGGCGACGAAGATGCAATGACCCTGGCCGACGTGCCGGACCCCACTCCCGGGGACGGTGAGGTGCTGTTGCGAGTCGCGGCCGCCGGCGTCAATCGCGCGGATCTCATGCAGCGGATGGGCAAGTATCCGCCACCTCCCGGGGCATCCGAGCTGCTCGGTCTCGAGGTCAGTGGCACGATCACCACGCTCGGCGCGGGGGCCCACGGCTGGCAGATCGGTGACGAGGTATGCGCGCTGCTGACCGGCGGGGGATATGCCGAGCAGGTCGTCGTGCCAGTCACGCAACTGCTACCCGTTCCCGACGGTGTCAGTCTGGTCGATGCTGCCGCGCTGCCGGAGGTTGCCTGCACCGTCTGGTCCAACGTCTTCATGGTGGGTGGCCTGCAGAGGACCGAAACACTTCTGGTGCATGGCGGATCGAGCGGTATCGGCACGATGGCGATCCAGTTGGGCCATGCCCTCGGGGCGCGCGTCGCGACGACTGCCGGTTCGCAGGGCAAGTTGGACCGTTGCCGCGAGCTCGGTGCCGACATCCTCATCAACTATCGCGAGCAGGATTTCGTCGAAGCGCTGGCCACGGCCACCGATGGACATGGCGCTGACGTCATCCTCGACGGCATCGGTGGCAAATACCTTCCCGGCAACGTGAAATCGCTCGCCCGTCATGGTCGCCTCGTGACGATCGGGATGCTCGGTGGGGTCACTGGAGAGCTGAATCTGGGACTGCTACTGAGCAAATGTGGATCGGTCACCGCGACTGGGCTGCGATCGCGTGATCTTGCCGACAAGGCAGCCATCGTGGCGGCCGTCCGGGAAAACGTATGGCCGCTCATCGAGGCGGGCAGGGTGGCGCCGATCGTGCATGCGCGGCTACCGCTGGCGCAGGCCGCCGATGCCCACCGGATCCTGAACGAATCGAGTCACATCGGCAAGGTGCTGCTGACCCCCTGACCTCATCCCGGGGAAGACCCGCGCATCAGGCATGCAACTCCCCGGTCCAGAGTCGGGTTTCATGGCGAGGGTCGGGAAACTTCCGCCGACTCGCCCGTCGAGTGTCGGGGAACTCGAGTGTCGGGGAACTCGTGGATCAACTCAGCAGGGCGCCGGTTTCTGGCTCCGCGTGTGCCGCCACGATTCCGTCCAGGATGCGTTGCGTCGACTCGTCGGCCTGCCCGGGGGGCCACTTCGTGGGGTCGATCCACTCGAAACCCGTTGCCTCGCTCGCGACCCGCACCTGTGGTTCCCGGTCACATCGCACCCGGAAGATCACGTCGACCACCCGCAACTGCGGGTCGAAGGTCGTCGCGAAGATGTCTCCTGAGGTGACCCGGAGGCCGGTCTCCTCGAGGACCTCGCGGGCCACCGCCTGCTGCGGCTGCTCGCCGCGGTCGACGAGACCCCCCGGCAGAGAGAGCCCGATGCGGTGGGTCTGGCGCAGTGCGAGCACCCGCCCGTCCCACTCGATCAGCGCTATCGCGCCCACCGTGTACGACGGTTTGACCACCCGCGTGACCAGATGGCTCGGACCTGCTGGCACGACCCGATAGACCCGCAGGGCGAGACGTCTCAGAGGCCCGGGATGAGCGTGCGACATCGCTAGCCTTCCAGCTCTTCGGGCAGCCGGCTGAGTCGGATCGCTTTGATGCCGTTGCTGAGTACCGCGACCAGTGGTACTGCGACGAACGCACCGAACGCACCTGCGATCAACGTGCCCGCGGTGACCGTGATCAGGATCGCCAGCGGATGCAGGTCTACGGCCTTGCCCAGGATGATCGGGTTCAGGAGGTTGCCGAACAGTTGCACAATCAGCACCAGCAGCACGGCAACGACGATGGCGGTGAGCGCCCCCTTCGTGACCAGCGCGATCAGGCAAACGATGATCCCGGCCAGGATGACCCCGATCAGGGGCACCAGCGAGCCGAGGAAGATCAGCACGGTCAGCGCCGCGACCAGCGGCATCCCGGCCAACCACAGCACGGGCACCATGGCCAGCGCGTTGATGCCGGCCAGCAGCACCAGGCTGCGCATGTAGGCCGTCAGCGTGCTCCAGGCGGCGACCCCGACGGTCGCGACATGGTCCCTGGTGTGGGTCGGCGCGAGCCGCACGACCCAGCGCCACATCGAGCCGTTGTCCAGCAGCATGAAGAGGGTCGCGAACAGGCACAGCACCGTTCCGGAAAGGATGCCGATCGCGCTACTGGCCTGAGCCGCAACCCCGGACACGATATTCGCCTGGTTGAAGGCAAGGGTGTTGCCAAGGTTCGTCGTGTACTTGTCGGCCTGCAGCGGCGCCACTTTGAGCGGGCCCGTGACCAACCAGTTTCGAATGGTGTTGGCGGCGTCCTGTACCTGCCCGATCAGCACATCCTTGGCGTCCGCGATCTGGGATACCGCGTACCAGGTCAGAAAGGAAATCGCAGCGATCCCCAGCACGAACACCAG
>JALYUK010000359.1 GCA_030853805.1 Actinomycetota bacterium
ACGCTTCCGCACCGCCGACGGTTACCCGGGATAACCGATGCTTATCCCCATCATTGACGTCCTATCCCTGGCTGGCACTGCACAACCTCAATCTGCTGATGAAGGGCCTGGCAGGCGACTATCGGACTGTTACTCACCGGTCATTTCGCCCCGTGGGACATGTTCAGGAGTCAGGAAAGGCTCGTCCCTGCGCGAGAGCGAGCTACCACCGTTGCTTTGTGTCCGCGTGTCCTCGTGTTGGTCACGACGTCTCCAGACCGGTGAGTGCTGCAACGTTTCGCCACTCACGGATCCGCATCGTTGCGCAGATCGCCAACCCAAGGAAAATGGCCTGAGCGCCCACGCAGGACCACGTCACGACGTTCGACGCGTGCCCTCTCAAGCCGAGCCTGCCGATGACCACACCCACCTCCAAAACAGCAAGACCCCACATACAGAACCGGCGCAAAGTCCGCAAAGACCGTTGCGCGACCTGCGGTGTCATCGCCGCTGGCCCCAGCAGCTCACGAGCCCGACGAATCGCAGCTTCTTCATCCCTGCTCGCGGCAAGGTTGCCCATCACCACTCCCCCGCAGCCTCGCCCTGAAAGCGAACCATAATCGCCACCGCCAGGACCAGGACCACGGCCACGAGGGCACACATGCCTACTGCGGTGATCAGCTCCTGACCTCTGCCACTCAGGATCAACACGATCGTGACAGCGCACGCACACAGGCTGATCACGCTGGCAACCATTTGCGTGAGCACAGCACGTTGCGTGGCGATGGATCTCGTATCGTTCTTCATAGCGTGGGACTCCTATCCCTGGCTGCGGTCTGGCGGGTGTTCATCCACCTGTCAGACCATTCTTACGGTGAGGTCTGGCAATTCTTATCGCGCGAGCCGGCCGGGAAGGCGAATTTGCGGCGCCGACATAATGCCCCCGTCGCGTTGCCCGGACTGGGCAACGGCCGCCGGTGATAGCGCCGGCCGTCAACGGTGCGGCCACTTAGCCCGCACTAGTCGGCGGGTAAGGCTCACCGGCACAGGGGCCCGCGCAACCTGCGTACTTCATGGCCAGAACTTCCAGCTCGGCCCGCTCTACCTCCGCACACGCAAGGTCTTGAGAAGACATGCCCTCGTAATCAGCTTCGAGCACATCAGCCACCCTCTTTGCATCCGTGAGCATGGCCCGGCTGATAAGCCTCACATCCCGCAGCACCCACCGCTGTGGTCCTGGATAACCCGCGAGCCGGTCAAAGACATCCCATGCCCGCTGAACGTCTCTGTCACGCTCTGTACTGCTCACATTCGAAAGTAAATCGATCATGGGCGTTTCCCCTTGGTCTGTGTTGGTATGTTTATTATATCGAGAGTTATCCCAGGTTTCCAGATTTTTGGTATATTTATTCTATTTGTCTCAATGCGCGTTAACCCGTTTTCGCCGCACAGCCAGATTTTTCTGGTTTTCATTGACGGCATTTTTCATGTTGGTCCTATTTGACCTGGTGGGTTAATGGAATGTGTTGGGGACTCGTTCGGGTGCGGGGGGCAGGGTGCCGACTTGCGTACGAACGCGTTCGATCCCAACGCGTAGCGCGTCGGTCAGGTACCGGCTGCGCGTCCGCGCGGCTAGTCCTGCTTGCGCTTCAGCAAGGACCTGTCGGCTAGCTTCGTCGATGCTGTAATCGGCGATGAGGAATTGCCGGGTCGCCGCAGCACCGGCGCGGCCTTGTTCGTTGCCGAGCTCTTCGGTGATGGCGTGACGGTTCTCGATGCTGAGCGCGTTGTACGTGTCGATGGCTTCGGTGAGCCAGGCTGAAATTGTGCTTGGTCCTTCGTCGCCGCGCCGGATGCGGTCCGCGACGTAAGCGCTTTTGACGTCGTCGTAGGTAGCGGCGTGCAGGTAGAAACCAAAACGGCGGTGGCCTGCTGGCGGCGGGTAGCGCTTCTTTTCTTTCGTGCTTGTCCGCGGCGCTGCAGGTACGGCCTCCCCCGCAGTTTCCAGGGAGGATGCCGCCGTTGGTGCGTCCGGGGCGCTGGTACTGCTACGCGCGGATTCCACGGCTCTCGTGTCGGCCGGCGCCGCAGGGTGGCGGTTGCCAAGGCTGGACCGAACAAACTCTTTCTTAGTCATGCCAGTGCTCCGATCATCATGCTGAGGTGGTGGTCGTAGATCTTTGCGACGGCTTGCCCGTCAGTGCCGAGTTCGTCGAGGGCTTCTTGGGTGGCTGTTGCTCGACTGATCCAGGTATGGCGTGGGATTGCGGGAGCCAGCACGGGTAGACCCGACTCGTCGATCTCTTCGACCCAGTGGCGGCTTTGGATTGTGGTAGCGCTCTCGTGATGGTTGATCAGCACGCCGACGAGCGTGAGATTGGGGTTGTAGTGCTCGCGCACCGTGACGATGGTGCGGTTCAATTTCTCGATGCCGTTGATGGCGAACAGTTCCGGGTTCGTGATGATCAGTAC
>JALYUK010000445.1 GCA_030853805.1 Actinomycetota bacterium
GAATCTAGCGGGTCGTATCAACTAAGGTGAAGCACATTTGCCTCTTTTTCTCACTTTAGTTGACGCAGACCCAAGAATCCTGCCCCGATGACTGCCCTATCAACCGATCGATTTACTGAGCGTGAGAAGCCGGCATCTCGTGTACGTAAGGGGAGCCTTCAGTGACACGACGACGGTGAGCGGTTGGCGTGCCGGAACGAATTCGAGCCCATTGCGCCACCTCCCCACACTGCCCTTGGCAACTCCGACGCGGTTGACGTTTCCGACACGGCGAACGAAACCAAGACTCTGTAAGAATATTTATTGACACGACTGTTTCATTTATTATAGAATCACCAGCATGAGCAAGAGAGAACGGGTGGCGGTGCGCACGAACTCAGCTGTCGCCGCAGGTTTGGTTTGTCTGGTCGCGGTGATTGAGGTGATCGCCGTGGTTGCTGTGCAGGGTAACGCGACCACTATTGACGCGTGGTATTTTGTTCCGCGTTTGCTGCTCGCTGCTCTCACCCTCGTCCTGGCGCGGTGGCTCGCTCCATACTCAGTCGCCGAGAATCAGCCGGGTTTGCGTCGGGGTCTCCTCTTGGGCGTCCCGGCATACGCAGTGATGGTGCTGGCTCTTATCGCCGGCCTCACAAATGCTGGACCCTTTAAGGGTTGGGCGGCCCTGGGTGTTTTTACCCTTTCAATTGTCAGTGTGGGCGTTTTTGAAGAGCTTCTCTTCCGGGGAGTTCTGCTGGGGACGATCAGGCGCACTTCGTGGGGTCGTACGGGGTTGCGGGCGGCGTTGCTGAGTTCGGCGGTTTTCGGGGCTGCGCACCTCGTGAATTTGCCTCGAGAGGGACTTGGACCCACGATCGCCCAAGTTGTCTATGCGGTTCTCATCGGTGTCTTCTTCGCCGCGGTCCGTATTCGTTCCGGCAGCCTGTTGGCCGTGATCGTGCTGCATGCTCTACTGGATTGGAGTTTCTATCTCGGCTCCGATGTTTTCGCGCGAGCCAGCAGCGGCTCGGGGTCCGGGATCGTCTCGTCTCTCATTTCTGTGCTGGTCGGCGTGCTCCTCGCGGCGTGGGGCGTTCGTCTGCTGCGTCGCCAACCGCCCCTTGGAGACTGAGATGCCAGCCGGACGCCCGACAGACTCGGATCGCCGCAATCGGGTTCTTCAAGCGGCGACCGACCACGTGATACGGCACGGGCTCAGTGACCTCAGCCTCAGACCCCTCAGCGCCGCCCTATCGACAAGTCCGAGGATGATCCTCTACGACTTCGGCAGCAAAGAAAACCTTCTGTCGGCCATCGTGGATGAAGTCCGCGCTCGGCAAGCATCGGTCATTGAAGAGGTTTACCGCGGCCGGTCCTCGTCCCGGGTATCTGTACAAGCCCTATGGGACTGGCTCCTGGATCCCGAGCACGCGGGATACGTCCGCCTCTACGCGCAGCTCCGCCTTCACGAGGCCAGCCTTTCGCCAGCAACGCGCTCGATTTCACCCGATCATATTGTGGCGAAACTGGAGGCCAAGACCGAGTCGACCTACACCGACGTTCTGGTCATCAGCACACTCCTGCACGGCCTGGCACTGCGCCGGCTCGGCACCACTGAACCCGCCGTGATCGACCAGGCCTACGAGCACTTTCTCAGCACCATAAGAAACAACTGACCGCAGCAAAATTTCGGGTGGCTGGCCACGTCACAGTCCATCCCTGCCCGACTACTTTCCCTTCCCGTAAGCGGAAACGCGTGCGGGCTGGTACCGCCGGCGGATCCGTCACCGGGCGGATCGAAGGTGCTCATCAAGGGTGCGAAAGACGGTATCTGATCCACCTTCCCAAGCCGGTTTCGGGTCAGGTTGCCCAAGCACAGGCTGATACAACCACCAAAGATTACCCCACGGGTCCTCGACTCGGGCAAGGGTCACCGAACCATAAAACGGGGTTGCCGGTGTCACCACCCTCGCTCCTCGGTCAACGGCACGATTCACCACCGTTTCGGCATCCGCCACCCAGACTTGCAACAATCCCGGGCGCGGTTGCCAGCCGTCCAGTACGTCACCCAGAAGCAATAGGGAATCGCCAACGCGCAACTCAGCGTGGATTAGCCCTCCTGTTGGCGTCGGTGTTCGCGCGTCGACGACTTCGATGGCGTCGAAGACTCGCTCCGCGAAGCTGATGAACCCCGCCGCATCGTTCAGGATCAGGAAAGGATTGAGAGAGCCGCCACGACCAGTGATCTGGTCGGTTTTGAGAGTAATCAATTCTTGAGTCATGCAAACACGTGTAAGAGTAGCCATCGACAGCGAGTACACCAGTTCGCAGAGCCATGCATGAGCGGTCGATGGCAGAACCACGGATTCGCTCCGCCCATGATGACGCGACGTGGGCTGATCGTCTGTACCACATCGGATACGAGGCAGAATCGTTGTGCGACCGGCGGTCAGCTCTGTAGTCGAGTCGAATGTACATATGCTGTACCTCGTCCGCAGGAGCGAGATTTGTCCTTTAGCTCAAGAATGACAAGGAAGTCAGTCATGGACCTGAACTGAGTGCGCGTCCCATGTGTCCACTGTAGGCCGCCTAGTACTACAGTCGCATTTATGGGGTGTGTCCGCGGGCCTTGTAGTGACAGTATCTTGCACGCTGTTGATGTTTCCGCCGCCAGATTGAATGCTTCAGGATCGGCTCGGGGCGTAGTGGCCGGTACCAGATGAGCCGGACCAGCAGGCGTCTGATTTCCGGCAGGGAGAGCCGGATCAGTTCCCCGGCTCCGGCGGCAGGTCCCCTTTTTTAGAGCGGATGACGGTCAGGAAGGCGTGGGCGAACATGGAGAGGGTGATATGGCGGTACCAG
>JALYUK010000466.1 GCA_030853805.1 Actinomycetota bacterium
GCACGAAGTCACTGGAAAGTGTCCTCGAGCCCGCGATTTCGTATGCTGCCAACGGGATTCCCGTTCTCGAGCGGGTCACCGCCACCGTGGAGAGTGTTCGCGAGCTCTTCGAGAAGGACTGGACGACTTCAGCCGAACTGTGGTTGCCCAACGGTAAAGCGCCACAACCGGGCACCCTGTACTCCAACCCGGCCTATGCGCGCACCCTGCAGCGCTTGGTGGACGAGGGTTGCGCTGCCGGTGCCGACCGGGATACCCAGATCGATGCCGCCCGACGAGCCTGGGGATCTGGGTTTGTTGCCGAAGCCGTCGATGCCTTCGCCCGCACACCGCACCGTGATTCCAGTGGCGAGTTGCACGCTGGGGTGCTGACCGGCAACGACATGGCGGCCTATGAGGCAGAGTGGGAGCCCCCTGCAACCATCGATTGGCGCGGTATGACCGTTGCCAAGGTCAGCGCCTGGTCCCAGGGCCCCTCGATGCTGCAGGCCCTGCGCCTGCTCGATGCGCTCGATGATCCGGGCGCGCTCGACCCCGACACGGTGCACGGTATCCATGCCATCACTGAGTCGATCAAACTGGCGTTTGCCGACCGTGAGGCCTGGTACGGCGACGCTGACGACGTCCCACTCGAGACTCTGCTGTCACCCCAATACGCCGATGACCGCGCCCTTCTTATCGGGGATCGAGCGTCCGAAGAACTTCGCCCCGGCAATCCCGACGGCCGCACACCGAGACTCGCTGCCTACCTCAGCCGCACGGAAAGCGGACATAGAAATGCGGATGCCACTCTGGGCGAACCGACCGTTGACGCCAAGGGCGTCACCCGCGGTGACACCTGTCATGTAGACATCGTGGACCGCTGGGGAAATATGATCTCCGCAACCCCAAGCGGTGGATGGTTACAGAGCTCCCCCACTATCCCCGAGCTCGGCTTCGCACTTGGCAGTAGGTTGCAGATGCTCTGGCTCGAAGAAGGCTTGCCCACGTCTTTGCTGCCGGGTCGGCGCCCCCGGACCACGTTGACGCCAACGATGGTCCTGCGCGATGGGCTGCCGATTCTTGCCTGCGGCTCACCCGGTGGTGACCAACAAGAACAATGGCAGCTGCTCTTCTTGCTGCGGCACCTCATCGGCGGACAAACTCTGCAAGAAGCTATCGATGCCCCGGCCTGGCACACTGCCAGCTTCCCAGCATCCTTCTATCCCCGTGAGATGGCGCCGGCATCACTCATCGTCGAGGACCGACTGCCAACTAGTGTCACAACTGCGTTGTCAGCCAAGGGCCACGACGTCCGCGAATCCGGGCCTTGGGCGCTTGGGCGTATGTGCGCAGTAACCCGCGACCCAAGCACGGGGATCCTCCGCGCCGGCGCCAACCCTCGAGGAATGCAGGGCTACGCATGCGGCCGTTAAAAACTCACTCAGCGTTCCGCAACAGATCACCGGCCGCTTGTGAGGCCGCCTGCACATGCACCAACGCAGCCTCTTCCGCCCGACCACAATCGTGCGACTCAAGAAAGTCCACGATTCGCGCGTGCTCGGCCCACGAGTGTGGAGCCCGGTGTGCGGCGCCCTGACGGTAGACCCACTGCACATGTCGGTACAAAGAGATTGCCATCGACGCCAGCCACCGGTTGCCACTGATCTTGATCACCCGAAGGTGGAACTCGCTGTTGAGTTCGGAGAGGTGCATGAAATCTTTCCGCGCCGATGCCTGCTGAGCCTCATCGACCATCGCGCGCAGGCCCGCGATGTCATCGTCGCTGGCACGCGCAGCAGCAAGCCGAGCAGCAAGCGGCTCCAACCGTTCTCGCACAGCGAAAAGATCATCGATGGCCAACGCATCAGGCGACTCCACATACGCACCATGTCGAGCGACCAAGCGGACGAAACCCTCGGACTCAGCAACTCGCAACGCCTCCCGCACTGGATTACGTGACACGCCGAAATCTTCGGCAAGTCGCTCCTCCGTCAACCGTTCTCCAGGAGCAAAATCCCCACCGATGATCCGACGCCGCAGCTCAGAAAGCACCTGGTTGTGCAGTGACTCGTGACGCCCCCCGATCGTATTGACACCACGATCATCCACGACTCACCCATCTCTCGGAATGCCGAGAGGTATCTCGGCCAAGTTGACATTAAGTGTATACGAAAAACAATTTACTGGAAGGCGCGAATATGAACTGGCGTGGTGGGTTCCGCAGTGAGCCCTTCGAGCTCGATGACCACGCTCATCTATGTCGACGACGACACACCCTTGTGGTGGGGCTGACCCTCGTCACAGGGTGCGCTGACGCAATGGGCTTTTTGAAGTTGGGTGGTGCGTTCTCCAGCGTGATGACGGGGAACATGGTCCTACTCGGACTATCGATCGGTCATCAAGAAGCAGCTCTTGCCGTAACGTCTGCGACAGCCATCGCTAGTTACATCATCGGGGTCATCGGCGGTGCTCGTATCGCTGGCATTGCCCGTTCAAGCGACCCAGTCTGGCCGCGCTCAGTCACTCGTGCCCTGACCGTCGAACTGGTGTTACTTGCAGGATTCCTGTTCCTGTGGGAAGCGACGATCGGGGATCGGTCCAACATTTTGAAGCTCTCGTTGCTCGCGATAGCGGCCGCCGCACTGGGGATGCAGGGCAGCGCCGTGCAACGGTTCGGAATACCCGGCCTCTCGTCAACGTACCTAACCGGAACGCTGACAACCGTGATCAGTTCACTCGCTGCACGACGCCCACTACGGAGCGCGCTACCTAGCTCTGCAGTACTCCTTGCACTCGTTATAGGTGCTGGCGCCGGTGCCGCATGTACAGCACACCTAGAACCCCTCGCACCGATACTCCTCGTAGCGCCACTAGCCTTTGTCTTGCTCGAGTCCAGCAAGATAGCTGACCATCAAGCCGATACTTGTACCGATGCGAACAATGACAGCAATCCCCACCTCGAAACGCAAGGAAGTTAAGTAGGCTCCCTAAATCCAACGGCCATTCAGTGGCACCCATCGCCCCCACTAGCACCGCTGGCCCGACTGCACAGTAACCGGACTATTGATTCTTGCCACCCCATCGCGCGAGGTATGGATCGGGACTGATGTTCGCTGCTCGAGCATTCAAACCCAAAATCGGATCCGTCCGTATCACTTATCCAGAAGGGGTGCGATTCCCGCCAAAAGCTTCGGACCCACCGCTCCCGGAGTAATCCATTTATCCGTAGTTCTAGCAACCATGAGGAGTTCTCTGTGCACATCGATCGAACGCATACGCACACCACTTGGGACAAGGACATTCCACCGATCACCGAGATCGCTCCTGGGGATGAGGTCACTATTGAGGTTGCCAATGCTTCTGGTGGGCAGCTTGATCAGTCATCCACGGTGACCGATGTCATGGCGTTGGATTTCTCGCGGGTGAACCCGGTCACTGGGCCGATAGCTATCACCGGTTGCGCCCCCGGAGATGCCGTGGTGATCTCGATCCTGGATATCCAGGTCGATGACTGGGGCTGGACTGCCAACATCCCCGGTTTCGGTTTGCTGTCCGACCAATTCCCGCAGGCGCACCTACGTCTATCCACGATCCGGGGAAGCCGCGTGGAGATCCTGCCAGGCATTGAGCTGCCCGTGAGTCCGATGATCGGGACGATCGGATTGGCGCCTTCGCAACCAGGCCCACACTCGATGGTTCCACCACACAACCACGGCGGAAACATGGACATCCGGCACGTCGCCATCGGCTCCACGCTGTTGCTGCCGGCCGCAGTGGCCGGGGGGTTGCTCTCGGTAGGTGACACCCACGCCGCGATGGGTGATGGCGAAGTATGTGGCACCGGAGTCGAGAGCAGTTCCCTCGTGCGGCTGCGCATCGACCTGGACAAGGGGAGAAACCTGCGGGCCCCTCAGCTCATATCCAGCGGCGCGACGTACCGCAACAGTCCGTGCCTGGTAACCACTGGCATTGGGCCCGACCTGCACCAGGCCGCTGCCGATGCAACGGCATACCTGATTGACGAAGTAGTACGACGCACAGGCCTAGAACCCATCGACGCCTACCTATTGGCCAGCATCGCCGCCGACCTCCAAATCTCAGAGATCGTTGACATGCCCAACGTGGTCGTCTCAATGCACCTCCCGTTGACAGTGATCGAGACCCGCGCATGAGCCAACCCATGGTCGATAGAACTGAGTTCCCGACCCACGAACCCAGCCCGGCCGCATGTCACCTGGGCGGATCGGCCTTTCCTGATGTCGATATGGGGAGGCGCCTTTAGTCACTCCTGCTCATTATCCGCCGGGGTGTTGAAAGAGTTGTGCGAGCACCGGTCGCGCGGCCTCGGGTCTTTTCCTACCGACACCGACCATCAGTGCCGCTCCCGGCGTGATCTCAGGCGTCGATATCCGCGAGCACCGCATCGGGGTAGGCGTAGATCGCTGGTGAGCCACCGGTGTGGATGAACAGCACGGTGTCGTCCGCGCCGAAATACCCCTCCTGAGCCAGACCGATCAGCCCCGCGGCCGTCTTGCCGGTGTAGACCGGGTCCAACAAGATCCCCTCCAGCCGCGCGAACATCTGGATCGCAGCGGTCATCTCCCGGGTTGGTAGCGAGTATCCGGCTCCGACGTAGGTGCCGCCGATCAGGCGTGGCCCGCAGTGCCCGACAACCGGTAAAGG
>JALYUK010000011.1 GCA_030853805.1 Actinomycetota bacterium
GCTTGATGCTGGTGGGCAACGACGTGTCCGAAGGGGCAGACGGAAACACCGCGTCAGCAGTCAGTGCACCCTCAGTGGCCGCGCCGGCCGCAAAGATCGGCGGGCGCCCTTCGACGGCATTGACCACTAGTTCGCCGGGCCCCAGTTTGCCGGGCCCCAGTGCGCCGAGCAGTAGACCCGGTGCCGCGCCGCGGACGGCTGCACAGGGGCAGCAGCAGCTGCAACGGTCGCCGACAGCGGTGCTGCAAGGTCTTGTCGATGCCCGCGCGCATGCCTGGTCCACGGGACGGGTGGCGGACCTGAGCCGTTGCCTGATTCCAGGCTCAACCGCCTACCAGGGGGACCAGGCAGATCTGCTGACGGCGCGAGATCGGGGAGTGCGGTATCGCAATCTGCACTTTCGGGTCTCAGCAGCGCGACTGCGCCCACCTGTCGGCACGGGTGCCGCCATCGAGGCAACGGTGGTCAGGTCCGGGTACCACGTCGTCAGGAACGATCAATCCGAAACCGTTGTACCCGCCCATGAGGTACGCACTCTGGTCACAGTTGCGTGGACGCCCGCAGGGTGGCGCATTGCGTCGTGGGCAGCGCTTTGAGCTACCTGTCTCCTGCGACGACTCAGCCGGCTGCGAGGTACGCGGCGACATCGGCCATCTCGCGATGCTTCCATTCGAATCCCGACTGCTCGAGCGCTGCAGGCTCGAGTCGAAGACTCGTCAGGATCTCGCTGGAGAATTCACCCAGAATGACGCGCAGGGCAATAGCCGGTGCAGGTAGGACCGCCGGGCGGTGCAGAGCAGATCCGAGTGCCCGCATGAAATCACGCTGCCGGACAGGCGACGGGCTGGCCATGTTCACCGGACCCGTGATGTCAGGGTTGTCGATCAGGTGCACGATCGCGCGGACCTGATCTTCCAGGGAGATCCAGGACCACCACTGCCGCCCGGATCCGAGGGGACCACCGAGGCCGAGCTTTGCCAGCAGCATGACCTGCTTCATCGATCCCTGCGCAGGCGCAAGCACGAGACTGGTGCGCAGGAAAGTCGTCGGGCACCCGGCCGCAACGGCCGGCTGGGTCGCTGCCTCCCACACCCGCGTGACGTCGGCGAGGAAGGATTCACCCGTGGAGGCCTGCTCGTCGACCACGTCATCACCGCGGTCGCCGTAATAGGACATACCGGACGCGCTGACAAACCGCACCGGTTCACCCATCGAGGCCATTGCATCAGCAACGGTCGACGTGGACGAAACCCGCGACTGCTCGATGGTCTTCTTGTAGTCCGCTGTCCACCGGTGGTCGCCGATACCGGCGCCGGCCAGATTGACGACGGCAGTCACGCCGGCGAGCTTCGTGGGATCCAACCGACCGGCGGCCGGATCCCACGAAACCTCGTCGGCAGCGCGCGGCTCCCGACGAACGAGTCTCACCACGTCGTCGCCTCGGTTCGAGAGGTATGCCGTGAGGGCGGTACCGATCATGCCGGACGATCCAGTGACAGCAACTCGCTGCTTCATATGTGTTCCCTACTTGTTGGTGACGGGTCAGACGTCGAACGCGCCGTCTTCGAGGCGGGCCTTCATCGTGCCGAGGAACCGGGCGGCGTCGGCACCGTCCACGATTCGGTGGTCATAGGACAGCGCGAGGTAGACCATCGAACGGATCGCGATGTTCTCGCCCCCGTCCGCATCCTTGCCCACCACGGCTCGCTTGACGACCGAACCTGTGCCGAGGATTCCCACCTGCGGCTGGTTGATGATCGGGGTGTCGAACAACGCGCCCCGGCTGCCGGTGTTGGTGAGGGTGAACGTCCCGCCGCCCAACTCATCCGGAGTGACCTTGTTGTCACGGGTACGCGCCGCCAGATCGCCGATCTTACGGGCCAGGCCGGCGATGTTCAGATCGCCGGCGTTCCGGATGACCGGAACAAACAGACCCTTCTCGGTATCGACGGCGATACCGAGGTTCTCCGCCGGGTGGTAGACGATCGAGTCGCCCTCGACGCTCGCGTTGAGCACCGGGTGCGCCTTCAGAGCGTCGACGGCCGCAAGCGCGAAGAACGGCAGGAAACTGAGCTTCACGCCCTCGCGGTCGGCGAATCCGGCCTTGGCCCGATCACGCAACCGCGCAATCTTTGTGACGTCCACTTCGACGACGGTCGTCAGCTGAGCCGACACCTGCAACGACTCCACCATTCGTGTCGCGATGAGACGACGCATGCGGGTCATCTTCTCGGTGGTTCCACGCTTGGCCGAGACGTCCGGTACCGACGAGGCTTTCGAGCCAGTTGACGATTCCTGAGCCGTCGACGGAGCCGGAGTCGACGCGGGCTCACTCTTCTTCGCAGCCGCCGCTGCGTCGGCTTTGGCCGACTCGGCTGCGTCGAGAACGTCCTGCTTGCGGATGCGCCCGCCGATGCCGGTGCCCTTGATCGAGCTGAGATCGACCTGGTGTTGACCGGCGAGTTTACGAACCAGCGGCGTCACATAGATGTTCTGATCGGACCCCTCGCTCTGATCGGACGCCGTCTTCGACTCTGTCGTGGTGGATGCGGCAGGTTCGGCCTTCGCGCTGGGCGTATCGGTCTTGGGCGCCGCCTTCTGCACAGCAGCGGCCGGCTTCGCCGGTTCGGGTGCTGCTTCTTCCGGCACCGCGGCAGGAGCGTCCTTCGCTTCGTGCGACTGCGACGAGTCGGTATCGGAGGTGCCGGCAGCATCCGAACTCGAGCCGCCGATCACGGCCAACGCTGTGCCGACCTCGACGGTCTGGTCCTCTGCGACCAGAATCTTGCGTAGCGTGCCGGCCGCTGGGGAAGGCACCTCGGTATCGACCTTGTCGGTCGAGACCTCGAGTAGCGGCTCATCGACCTCAACCTGGTCACCTTCGGCCTTCAGCCACCGGGTGACAGTGCCCTCGGTCACCGATTCGCCGAGAGCCGGCATCGTGACGGTCTCATCGTCCCCGTCACCGTCGCCACTGGAGTCACCGGTGTCGCTGGACGTAGTGCGATCGGCCTGATCCGTGGCGGTTTCCGACGTGGTCTGAGCTTCAGCGTCGTCGGAGGAGGACCCGCTACCGGCATCGGCCGAGTCCTCGGAGTCTGTGGGGTCCTGGGTGTTCTGCTGATCCATCTCGGCTGCCGCCGACGGTTCGGCAGCGGCGTCGTCGGCATCGGAGGCATTGTCGTCGGACTTGGGCGCTGCGCCCTCACCGATCACTGCAAGGTCGGCTCCGACCTCGACAGTCTCGTCCTCCTGCACCAGGATCTCCTGGACAGTGCCCGCTACCGGTGACGGGATCTCCGTATCGACCTTGTCGGTCGAGACTTCCAGCAGGGGTTCATCGAGCTCGACTTGCTCTCCCACCTGCTTCAACCACCTGGTCACGGTGCCTTCGGTAACAGACTCACCGAGGGCGGGCATGGTCACGCGTTCAGACATGGCCGTCATTCTCCTTCATGTTCGGGCTTCATGGTGGGCGGTCTCAGCTATGGGCGTGTAACGGTTTGCCGGCGAGCGCGAGATGCGCTTCGCCGAGTGCTTCATTCTGCGTCGGGTGAGCGTGCACGAGGGGGGCGACATCATCGGGGAGCGCTTCCCACCCGACGATCAGCTGCGCCTCGCCGGCCTGCTCGCTCATCCTGGAGCCAATCATGTGGATGCCGACGACGGGTCCGTCGGCTCGACGTACGAGTTTCACCAATCCCTGGGTGCCCAGGATCTGACTTTTGCCGTTTCCGCCGAGGTTGTATTCGTAGGTGAGTATGTCGTCGTAGCGCTCGCGAGCAGCGCTTTCGGTCAACCCGACGGCGGTGATCTCCGGATCGCAGTAGGTAACCCGGGGAATGGTGGACTCATCCACCGGTGCCGGTGCCAGACCTGCGATGTGCTCGGCAACAAAGATTCCCTGTGCGAAGCCGCGGTGCGCCAACTGCAGCCCGGGAACGATATCGCCGACCGCGTAGATGGTGGGTAGGTTCGTTCGCAGGTCCTGGTCGGTCGGTACGAAACCGCGGTCCACGTGCACTCCGACATCTTCGAAGCCCAGACCATCGCTCACGGGACCTCGCCCGACCGCCACCAGGAGTAGGTCTGCGCTCAGGGTCTCGCCGGATTCCAGCGTGATCTCGACGTCGTCGGCGTTATCGGTCGCCGAGCTGAAACGCTCCCCGGTTCGCACCGTGATCTTGCGTTTACGGAAGGCGCGCTCCAGCGCTTTGGAAACCGCAGCATCCTCGGTCGCCACCAGTTGGGGCAGGGCCTCCACGATCGTGACGTCGGCACCGAACGACCGGTAGATCGACGCGAATTCAACACCGATCACACCGCCGCCGAGCACGACGACGCGTTCGGGTACATGGTCCAGGGTCAATGCCTGGGCGCTGGTGATGATGCGGGGTCCGAGCTCCAGGCCCGGCAGCAACCGCGGCCTGGACCCGGTGGCCAGGACGACGTGCTGACCCGTCAGCACCCGGTCACCGACGGTGACGGTCGTCGGGGAGGAGAGCCGACCGGTGCCCTCCACGTAGGTGATGTCCTGCCCACCGACCAGCCCCTGCAGGCCCTTGTAGAGCCGGGCGATCACGGCGTCCTTGTACGCGTGTACACCAGGCATGTCGATTGCCTCGAAGGTCGCACGGACCCCGAATTTCTCACTCTCACGGGCCGCGTCGGCCACCTCGGCCGCGTGCAGCATCGCCTTGGTGGGGATACAACCCTGATGCAGGCAGGTTCCGCCCAATTTGCCCTGCTCGACCAGCGCCACCTTCAGCCCGAGCTCGGACGCGCGCAATGCACATGCATATCCACCGCTGCCGCCCCCCAGGACGACGATGTCGAACGTGTCGTCATGATCCGTCTGCTTTTTCTGTGTTCCGGGCACTGTCATTGAAATCTTCGCTCCTTCGGCGCATGTTGGTTCAGGTCTGATACCGAGGCGGATCAGCTGCGTCCTTCGGCCACCGTCACCAGCGTGCGTACTGCGTACCCGGTTCCTCCGTACGGGGTGTATCCGTGAGCCTTCTCGTTGTACGCCGGACCGGCAATGTCCAGGTGCGCCCAGTTCAGCGGGTCCCCGTTCTTGTCGTTTCCGACGAACTCGCGCAGGAAGAGGGCGGCGGTGATCAGTCCGCCGGTCTTCCCGCCGGTGTGCTTGACGTCGGCGATCTCGGAGTTCATCGCCGGACGCAGGTCTTCCAACAGCGGCATCGGCCACAACGCCTCACCGGCGTGGGCAGCAGCAGCGAGGATCTCCACGCGCACCGCGTCGTTGTTGCTGACCACGGCAGCGGTGCGTTCGCCCAGCGCGACGACGGCCGCACCGGTGAGAGTCGCGACATCGACCGTCAGGTCCGGGTACAACCTCGAAGCCAGGCTCAGACCATCCGCCATCACCAGCCGACCTTCGGCATCGGTGTTGATGATCTCCACCGTCTTGCCGTTCGGCATCCGCACCACGTCACCAGGTCGCTGGGCGTCCGCGCCCGTCATGTTCTCGGCAAGGCAGAGGTAGCCCGTGACCGCAATCGGAAGTTTCAAGGCGGCGATGGCCTCGATCGTCGCCGCCACCGCGGCGGCTCCGCCCATGTCGCACTTCATGGTGCGCATCCCGTCGGCAGGTTTGATGCACAGACCACCGGAGTCGAACGTGATTCCCTTGCCGACCAGCGCGAGATGACTTTTCGCCCCCCGCGGGGTGTAGCTCAGCGTGACCAATGCGGGACCACGTGCCGACCCGCGACCTACCCCTATCAGCCCGCCGCAGCCATCCTTTTCGAGCCGGGCCCCCCGGGCGACCTCCACCGAGACTTTCGATCCCGAGAAGCGGTTCCCGACGGCTTCGGCGAACGAGTCGGGGTAGAGGTCCAACGGCGGCATGTTGACCAGGTCGCGCGCCCAGTGCTGGGCGCCCGCGAGGATCTGCGCGCGGGCCAGGACGGACTTCGCCTCTTTCGCAGGAACACCGCCGTTGTGGATGCTGAGCACCTGGATGGCGACCTTCGCGTCCGAGTTCTTGTAGGTCGTGTAGGCGTAGGCGCCGAACAACCCGCCCTCGGTGGCCGCGGCCAGCAACTCGACGGTGTCTGTGGGTAGAGCGAGGTAGGCGCTCTTGCGTCCGTGCAACGAGCGGGTGGCCGCACCGGCCGCTTCACGGACGGTCTCCGCGTCCAGAGCGACAGGATCCGCCGTCAGGCCGCAACCGGTCGCCACGACCATCGACGAAATGCCCGCCACCCGTGCGAAGCGCACGACCTCGTCCTGGGCTCCGGTGGCCTGGACCGCCGAGAGCATGGTGTCCAGCGCATCCCAGCTCTCCTGGCTGAGCGCGCTCGTGCGCACGGTGATTGCGCCGCCGGTGCCTTTACGGGTCAGGACAACCGTTACTTCAGTGTCGTCCGGGGCATTGACGCTGGTCAGGGAAGCGGTCGTGGTCACGGGTGCTCGTCCTCTCGATGGGGTTCGGCAGGGTAATGCCTCTGACGACTGTAGCCACGGCGCCCGGTTAACGTTGAGTCATGACTCCCTCGGGCACCGACACGACGTCCTCAACCGCCTCCGCCCCTGCGGCCAAGTTCTCTCCCCTGGATGAGCGTCATCGCGCGCTCGGTGCCAAGATGGCCGATTTCGGTGGCTGGGAAATGCCGATCGAGTACGCCGGCGGCGGTGTTCTGCGCGAGCACGAGGCGGTACGCGAACGCGTGGGGATCTTCGACGTGAGCCACCTGGGTAAGGCGTCCGTCCGAGGGCCGGGCGCTGCCGACTTCGTCAATCGTTGTTTTACCAACGATCTTCGTAAGATCGCGCCGCCGAAGGCGCAGTACACGATGTGCTGCGACGAGGCGACCGGCGGAGTGATCGACGACCTGATCCAGTACTTCACCAGCGAAGATGAGATCTTCCTGGTGCCCAATGCCGCCAATACGGCCGAGGTCGTCCGACGGTTGCAGGCCGCCGCGCCGGCCGGTGTCGAGGTCGTCAACCAGCACGACGACTTCGGAATCATTGCGGTGCAGGGTCCCTGCAGTGCGCAGGTGCTGACCTCACTGGGACTGCCGACCGACCTGGCGTACATGTCCTTCACCGATGCGCGGACGAGCTGGCAGGGTCGTGACATCACCGTTCTGAGGTCCGGCTACACCGGCGAATCAGGGTTCGAGTTGGTGACGCACTGGAGCGACACGGCCCTGCTGTGGGACGCGTTGATCGCTGCCATGGTGCCCTTCGAGGGTCTGCCCTGCGGACTGGGCGCTCGCGACACGCTACGTACGGAGATGGGTTACCCCCTGCATGGAAATGATCTCTCGATGACGATCACTCCCAACATGGCACGCGCGGGATGGGCTGTGGGGTGGGCCAAGGAATCGTTCTGGGGCAAGGACGTGCTGACCGCTCAGCGTGCCGAGAAATCATGTCGGCTCGCCGGGGCGCTGCGCGCAACGGGCCGCGGGATACCCCGGGCCCACTGTGCGGTCACCCGCGAGGACGGCACCGTCGTGGGTGAGGTCACCTCCGGCACTATGTCGCCAACCCTGAAGGAGGGGATTGCGCTGGCGCTGCTGGACCGGGGAATTGCGGTCGGGGACCAGCTCTTCGTGGACGTCCGTGGTCGCTCGCTTCCCGTGACCGTCGTCAAAGCGCCATTCGTGCAGGTGCAGCCGACCTGACCTCGGTCCGAGCCGCGGATGCCGCGGGAATCTGCGACTCAGTTCGGGGCGGGCGCCACCAACGTGGCCTGGGAAAGATCCACCACTCGACCCGAGAGCACCAGATGAGTGCGCGTGCTGGCTCCGGATACAACCGCGTTCAGCTCCTCCAGCACATCTCGCAACCTGAGTGCACGATCGTCCTCGGGTGCAGCTCCAAAGCTGACCTCGCGGCTCAACGCAACGCTGTCATAGGGGGCGTTGGCCCAGATGGCGCAGAATTCGGCGATTTCCTCCCGGACAGCCAGGGCCCCCGGCCCATCGCCGGACCACGCGTCGTGCTTGTCCAGCAGGGCGATGGCCCACGTCTCCAGCGAGTCGACAAGGACCGATGAACGGCCGCGCAGGATGGTGCGTGTCAGATCGACTGTCTGCACCCGCTGCCATCCATCGGGATCGCCGGTCACAGGTAGGTCCTGCGGAACTATTACGGTGACTGCTGTCTGTGCAGGCAACAGGGATACGGCATGTCTGCGTGCGCTCAGCGGGGTGCCCCCCAGAACCAACGTCGTGCTCATGGGCCCAGGGTAGGGGGTTCGGCTACCCCCGTCGTCACCGCGGCTGGCGCGTTACAACGCCAACCCCACTGGCGCTGCGGCAGACGCGGCCCACCCATAGGCTCGGGGTCATGAGCGACGAATGGACCTGGACCTACGCAGATCGCGATGGTGCCCCAGTCAGCGGCACTGTCACAGTGGATGCAGCTTTCCCGACCCAGAGTGATGCCGAGTCATGGCTGGGTCAGGAATGGCAGGAACTAGCAGCTGCAGGCGTTGCCACTGTGAGTCTGCTGGAGAACGGCGAGCCGGTCTACGGCCCGATGGGTCTTTCCGCAGAGCTCTGAACGCACCCCGAACGGCTGACCGCTACCTGCTGCTGGCGGTCCGGTCTGGTGCCGGGAGATCCTCGAATGCCATCCCGCGCGGCACCTGAGGCTTGGGCATCCGGGTGAACCGCATCTGGAATGCCCGCATGCCTGCATACAGCCACGACCAGCGCGGCGGCTGCTGCCCGGTGAGTGCGACGAGTCGCTTCTTGCATCGGCGCCACATGAAGGAGGCATCGATCACTCCGGCAAGGGCGATCAGCCACACGATGAAGAGCCCGCTGGCCTTCAGGACGCTCGGCAGCGCCACCGAGACGAGCAGCATGACCAACATCAGGGGCAGCATGATCTCGCCCACCCGTACGCGCGCGTCGACGTAATTGCGGATGTAGCGCTTGGCCGGACCGCGGTCGCGGGGGAGCATCGCGCTCTCCTCGCCGCGGGCCATCGCGTCACGTTGAGCCATCCGTGCCTTGCGCTGGCCATCGCGTGACGTCGACTTGGCCGCTTTGCGGTCGGCAGGCACCAGCGGCTTGCGTCGGGCGGCCTGCTGGTCACGGCGTTTGGGGGTCGGGCGCCCTTTTCGTCCGTCTGCTGACGGCTCGACGAGCGCCTCCGCCTCGGTGGACGTTGCGGTGGGTGACTTACTGCGACCTAACACAACACCAGAGTCTACGGGGACGCCGGTACCGTAGCCGGGTGAGTGACACGAATTCGGAAACCACCCAGCGCGCCGACGCGTCGACACAGGAGTTGAGGGCTCGGATCAGTGCCCTGATGCCCGGTGTTCGTCGCGACCTGGAAGCACTGACCGCCATCCCCAGCGTCTCGCTGGACTCTTTCGATCAGACGCATGTCGACCGCAGCGCACACGCGGTGGCGGATCTGCTGAGGGCAGAGGGCCTGCAGGTCGAGATCGTGCGAGAGGGTGGACGCCCTGCGGTGATTGCCACCCTCCCGGCACCCCCCGGCGCTCCGACCGTGTTGTTGTACGCCCACCACGATGTCCAACCGCCCGGCGACGAAAAGGACTGGATCAGTCCGCCGTTCGAACCGGTCGAGAGGGACGGTCGGCTCTACGGCCGCGGTGCTGCCG
>JALYUK010000029.1 GCA_030853805.1 Actinomycetota bacterium
GGTGGACACCGGACTCGCCGAGGTGATGTTGCCGGAGCTGCCCGCCCTGCAGTTGGAGGTCGACGAGCACCACCACCACAAAGACGTCTACGAACACTCCCTGACGGTGCTGCGTCAGGCAATTGCACTGGAGGGTGCGCGTGACGTGGCGGGGCTGGGCGCGGTGCCGGAAGTCTCCCCGCCGGATCTGATCTTGCGGCTGGCCGCCCTGCTGCACGACATCGGCAAGCCCGCGACGCGAAAATTTGAGAAGAACGGCGGCGTGTCGTTCCACCATCACGAGATGGTGGGAGCGTCGCTGACCCGCAAGCGGATGAAAGCGCTGCGATTCTCCAAAGACGAGATCAGGGACGTCACCCGGTTGGTCGAGCTGCATCTACGTTTCCACGGATACGGCGGCGGTGAATGGACCGATTCGGCGGTTCGCCGGTACGTCACCGACGCCGGCCCGTTGCTGTCCAGGCTGCACCTGCTCACCCGGGCCGACTGCACAACACGCAACCAACGCCGCGCCGCCGCGCTCGCTCGCACCTATGACGGTCTGGAGATCCGGATCACCGCAGTTTTGGAACGAGAAGAACTGGACGCGGTCCGCCCGGAACTGGACGGCAACCAGATCGCGCAGATCCTTGACATCCCGCCGGGTCGGGTGCTGGGGCGGGCCTACAAACACCTGTTGGCCTATCGCCTCGACCAGGGGCCGGTCGGGTACGAGCAGGCAGCGCAGGAGCTGCGTCGTTGGTGGGCGCAGCAACCCGAAGCGCAGTAGCAGCGTCGCATCGGCTGAGCGCTGTCAAGTGAACACGCATCAGCTCAGGACGGCATCAGCTCAGGACGACGAGGATCTCGCCTTCCTGCACGACGTCTCCGGGCGCCACGCGCACGGCGGCCACGGTGCCCGCGACCTCGCTGAGCACCGGAATCTCCATCTTCATCGATTCCAGGAGCACGAGCTCCTGGCCGATTTCTACCTGCTGGCCCACCTGCACCTGCACCTGAGCGACATTGGCGACGAGGTCGGAGACGATTTCCTGAAAGGCCATTCGCCGATGATGCCACCCGCCCCGCCCTACCCGCGCGTAGGTGCCGCCTCCGGCATCGGGTCCGCATCCTGCGCACATGACAAATGACCCTGTCCACGCGGTGTGCGGCGGCGTACGGTGAGGAGCGAGCCGCCGACAGCCAGAATCGGGCGGGTGAAGTGAGAGGGGTGCCGAGATGCTCGGTCTCATGTCCGGTCTGAACGCCTCCGGCACAGAACTGTCGACTCACGCGGTGCACGGACCTGCGCTCGTCGCGGTGCAGGTGGCTGCGGCGGTCTGTGTCGGGACGTACGCGCTGAATGCCTACGGCCGAAGCAGTCGTTCGGCGCGGCGCTCGATGATCCAGCTCGCAGTGCTGGTCGCACTTGCCGGGCTCGGGGCCGCATGGGTGGTGCAAGCAGGCGCAGGCATCTCCATCTTCGCGTTCAGCAGCGTGGTGTTCGGGCGGCTGCCCAAAGTGCGGCGCCGACTGCTGGTCAGCGCCGTCGCGGTGCTGGTGTTCGCCCTATTGGGCGCGTCGTGGGTGCTCTTCCCGTTCGCTGCACTGGTCGCTGTGCGGGCAATGAATCTACTGGGGTCCGGCTCCTGCTCGACCCGCTCGGGCCGTGGGCGCCCCACAGCGCGGGGCTGGGAAGGACAGTGCTGGCAGGGATGGGGTGGGGATGGACAGGGCCGGATGCGCTCTTCGGAGCCGGTCGACCTGCGCAAGTCGGCGTCCACGTCGGATCACACGGCGTCCCCCGTACCGGGCCAGCCTGATATCTCGGCCTACGTCCAGCACAGCGGGGTGCCGACCGCAGCCGCTGCTCTGGTGCGGGAGATCGACGAACGGTCGACCGCTGCGGCCGCGTATCTGGCGCAGCAGGGTCGCTCCAGCGGCACCGAGGCGATTGAGGTCGAACGTATTCGGGACGACTACGCGCCGGAAGCGGTCCGTGCCTACCTTTCGCTGCCGCCGTGGTCGGGCGACGACACGGTCCTGGCCGACGGCAAGACAGGCACCCAGCTGCTGGTCGGTCAGCTTCAGCTGCTGACGCAGAGGCTGCGGCAGATCCAGGATTCAGTCGCGCTGACCGGTGGCGAGCAGCTACGTACCCACGGAGCATTCCTGCGTGACCGGTTCCCCACGGATCGGGATGACTCCCTGTCGTTGTAGGCCACCGCAAGGCCGTCCCAGACGGTTGCCGGACCGGACCAGATCTGATGCCGGTACGCATTATGGACACGAGAAACCTCGTTGGGCCCCTACGATCAGGGCGTTCCAGTGAGGTATCTCGGAAGGTAGTTCCATGACGCGCACCCGTCCCGCCCGCGCGGAAACCCGCCGCAAAGTGCTCGACGCGGCATATCTGGTGTTCGGCGAGCGCGGCATCGTCAATACCTCGTTGGAAGA
Source organism: Actinomycetota bacterium (assembly GCA_030853805.1). GTDB lineage: Bacteria > Actinomycetota > Actinomycetes > Actinomycetales > Dermatophilaceae > Allobranchiibius. Next base: position 2,437 of record JALYUK010000029.1, read on the forward strand.
AGTAGCGGCCGCGGCCGGGCTGACCAAGGGTGCGGTCTACTCCAACTTCCGTTCCAAGGACGAGATGGTCCTGACCCTCATGGAGGAGCGCGCAGCCGGTCGGGTTGCCAAGAGCCTGCAGGCCGCCCGGGGTGCCACGACACCGGCACAGGTCGCCGAACACATCGGCGGTGTCCTGGTGCACGAGATGCGCGCTGACCCCATCTGGCACCGGTTGCTGGTCGAGTACGCCGCGATGGCTCGGCGAGACCCGGACATCGCGGACAGGCTGCGCCGCAGCCGACGGGAAATGCGCGCAATGCTGACGGAAGTACTGGTCAGCCTTGCCGATACGTTCGACGTCAGGCTGCCGATGCCCGCAGCTGACCTGGCCGTCGTGCTGCTGGCCGTGAGCAACGGGTTGGCACTGGAGGCCGACATGGAACCCGAGGGGGTGCGCGACGACCTCTTTGCGCGGGTTCTGAGCACCCTGGCCGGTGAGGCCGTGACCACGGTCGTCGGCGCGAGGCTGCCGGCCCCGGTCGACGGCTGACGTCGCGTGTTGATCGCGCCGAACAGGCCGCCTTCCCTGGTGGGGAGGCGGCCTGTTCGGTATTACGCAAGCAGACTCAGCGAGCCTCGGTGCCTGCGATGAAGCCCTCGAGCTTGGCGCGACCGACCTCATCACGACGCTGCTCGGGCGGGGACTTCATCAGGTAGGACGAAGCGGACAGCAGTGCGCCGCCGATGCCACGGTCCTTGGCGATCTTCGCGGCGCGGATCGCGTCGATGATGATGCCGGCGGAGTTGGGGGAATCCCAGACCTCGAGCTTGTATTCCAGGTTCAACGGCACGTCACCGAAGGCGCGGCCTTCCAGGCGCACATAGGCCCACTTGCGGTCATCCAGCCACTGCACGTAGTCGCTCGGACCGATATGCACGTTGCGGGCGCCGAGGTCGTGCTCGAGGTTGGAGGTGACGGCCTGGGTCTTGGAGATCTTCTTGGACTCCAGGCGCTCACGCTCGAGCATGTTCTTGAAGTCCATGTTGCCGCCCACGTTGAGCTGAAAGGTGCGGTCCAGCACCACTCCGCGGTCCTCGAACAATTTGGACATGACCCGGTGGGTGATGGTCGCGCCGACCTGGGACTTGATGTCGTCACCGATGATTGCCACACCCGCGTCCTCGAACTTCTTGGCCCACACGGGGTCGGAGGCAATGAAGACGGGCAGCGCGTTGACGAAGGCCACACCTGCGTCGATGGCGCACTGCGCGTAGAACTTGTCGGCAGTCTCTGAACCCACGGGCAGGTAGGACACCATGACGTCGGCCTTGGAGTCCTTCAGTGCCTGCACGACGTCGACGGCCTGCGCGTCGGATTCTTCGATGGTCAATGCGTAGTACTTGCCGATGCCGTCCATCGTGGGACCGCGCTGCACGGTGATGCCGGTAGGCGGCACGTCTGCGATCTTGATGGTGTTGTTCTCCGAGGCGCCGATGGCCTCGGACAGGTCGAAGCCGACCTTCTTGGCATCCACGTCGAACGCGGCGACGAATTCGACGTCGTTGACGTGGTACTCACCGAACATCACGTGCATCAGTCCGGGCACGGTGTGGTCCGGCGATGCGTCCTTGTAGTACTCGACACCCTGCACGAGCGAGCTCGCGCAGTTACCGACGCCAACGATGGCGACGCGGATGGATCCCATGATCACTCCTTCTTGTCCTGCGCCGGTTCGGCCAGCAGGTCTTGGTGGTTCGCGGCCGGGGTGGCCTCAGTTGCGGTGACAGCAGTAGTTGCGGTGGAGCTTGGTGCAGGCCTGGTAGCGGTGTAGACCGAGCGTTCGGTCTCGATGAGCTCAGACAGCCACCTGACCTCGCGCTCGGTGGAGTCCAGGCCGTGGCGGTGCAATTCGGTGGTGTACGTGTCGACACGTTGGCGTCGCGCGGCGTTTGCCACCCGGGCGTCATCGAGGCGCTCCTCCAACCGACTGCGCCGACCTTCCAGGATGCGTAGCCGCACATCGCTGCTGGCGCGTCCGAAGAAGGCGAAGTGAACGTCGAAGTTCTCGTCTTCGAAGGTTGCCGGCCCGGTCTGCGACATCAGCGACTGGAACTGCTCTTTGCCTTCTGCCGTCAGCTCGTAGGTGATGCGGGTGCGCTTGTTCGCGGCTGCGGCCCGCAACGGACTGTCTCCGTCTTCGTTCCGCTCATCGATCCAGCCGCGCTCGACCAGCGAGCGCAGACACGGATAGAGCGAGCCGAAGGACACGGCGCGGAAGGCGCCGAGCACTCCGGACAGTTGCTTGCGCAGCTCGTATCCATGCAGTGGGGCGTCGTTGAGCAGGCCGAGAACGGCCAGCTCGAGAATCGCACCACGTCGGGACATATATGCGACGGTACACCCGCGATGTATCGGTTCGATACATCGCAATCCTGCACGACACCGCTGACGTGATAGCTGGGACCGTTACTCTGCACCGATGAGCGACGAGGGGCCGATCGGCGACGCACCTGAAGATGGACCCACCGGACAGCGGTCCCGTCGGCGCGGCAGCAGCCCGGCATCCGGGCGCTCGCGGCGTCGTTCCGGGCGCAAGCAGCACGGTCTGCTCTTCAAGGTCATCACCCGCTCGATCGCCGGACTTCTTGCGTTGTTCCTGATCGGTGTGGTCGCGCTGGTGGTGTTGTATCAGCGCACGACCATCCCTCAGCCCGGCCAGGACGCGGAGAAGCAGGTCGCCGTCGTCTACTACGCCGACGGGAAGACCGAGATGGGCCGGATCGGGCCGGTCAACCGGCAGAGTGTGCCGCTGTCCAAGGTGCCGCAGAAGGTGCAGTACGCGTTTCTCTCGGCGGAGGACCGCAATTTCTACGACAACAGCGGCGTGTCACCGACCGGTATCGTCCGCGCGGCGTGGGCCGATGTGCGTGGTAGCGCGCAGCAGGGCGGCTCGACCATCACGCAGCAGTACGTGAAGAACTACTTCCTGACGCAGGACAAGACGGTCAGCCGTAAGGTCAAAGAGATCATGATCTCGATCAAGATCGACCGGAAATACACCAAACAGCAGATCCTGGCCGATTATCTCAACACCATCTACTTCGGGCGCAACGCCTACGGCATCCAGGCGGCGTCCCAGGCCTATTTCGGGGTTGACTCCAGCCAGCTGACCGTTGCCCAGGGTGGTTACCTCGCCTCGGTGATCAATGCCCCCGCCATTTTCGACCCGGCCAACGGCACCGACTCGGCCAATCGCGCACGAGCGCGGATGACGTACGTGTTCGACGGGATGGTGAAGAAGGGATGGCTGACCCAGGCTGAATCGTCGGCCCTGACGTTCCCGAAATTCGCCGCGCGTAAACCCGCCAACAGCCGTACCGGTTCCAACGGTTTCCTGGTGGCAGCCGTGGAGCAGGAGTTGTCGAACAAGCTGAAGCTGTCCGAGCAGGACATCGGTCGTAGTGGCTTACGCATCACCACCACGATCGACAAAAAAGACCAGGCAGCAGCGGTACAGGCGGTGAAAAACAGCGTCGACAACACCGGTAGGAGTGCCAAAGATCAGGTCAACACCGGTCTGGTCGCGATGAAGCCGGATGGCGCAGTGGTCGCGATGTACGGCGGCGCCGACTACCAGAAATCACAGTTCAACTCCGCGACGATGGCGACGGTGCCGGGCGGTTCCAGTTTCAAGGTATTCGCATTGACGGCAGCTCAGCTGCAGGGCATCTCGCTCAACAGCACCGTCAGTGGCGCCAACTATCTGCAACTTCCGGGCGAGAAGAAGCCCATTACGAACGATCGCAACGAATCGTTCGGCCAGATCACGCTGCGGACCGCCCTCGCTAACTCGGTGAACACGGCGTTCGTCCGACTCAACGAGAAGCTGGGCAGCGGTAAGACCCTCGATGCCGCAAAGCTTCTGGGTATCCCTGCGACCGATCCAAATATGAAAAGGCCCAGCCCGGTGGACACGCTCGGGGTTGCCGACGTGCATGTCATCGATATGGCAAGGGCCTACAACACGATCAACGCAGGGGGCAAGAAAGCCGATCCGCACTTCGTGGCGAAGGTCACCAGTGAGACGGGCAGCTACAGCTACACCGCGAAGGACGCCCCGCAGCAGGTGATCAGCACCAAGATCGCGAACACTGTCGCCAGCGCGATGACCGGACCCATCGACTATCCGAGCGGAAGCGCCCACGCCACCTTGAGCGACTTCGGCCGCCCGGCTGCCGGCAAGACAGGAACCGTCGGCTCCGGCGGTCTGTTCCGGTCTGCCTGGTTCACCGGGTTCACTCCAGGACAGCTGACGACATCGGTCGGTATGTACGCCGGGGACGGTGGGGCCAAAACCTCCCTGGCCAAAGCCGGGCAGCAGTTCTACGGCGGGATCGTACCGACCCAGATCTGGAAAGATTTCATGACCCTCGCGCTCCAGGGTCAGCCGGCGCCGAAGCTGCCGGCAGCCACCGATCTCGGAGGTGGTTTCACCAGCGGTGGAGGATCGAACGTACCGCCGCCGGCCAGCACGACGACGCAGGGGCCGACCAGTTCGTCCCCGTCGTCTTCGTCCTCCTCCTCCTCGTCGAGCACGACGTCGACTCCCTCATCGACCAGTTCCAGCACTGCCCCGACCACCTCCACGCCGCCGCCGACCCCGACCAGCCCGAGCACCACGGCGCCAACTCCGTCGGCGACCCGCACCGTGGTGCCACCGGTCCTTCCCTCGGCGCCCAACACGCCGGGGGCCCCACCGAACCCGGGAGCGTCTGGGAGTAGCAGTGGCTGAATAACCCCGTCCAGATGTCAGGTTCGGCGGGTCTGGTGGCCTCCGGACCCGGCACAATCGACATTTCGCCGACCTTCGAGCATGGGCGCGTAGCCTTCCGCCCATGACCCAGGACGGACAGCGACTCCGCGTGCCGAGTCGAGGGGACGGCGTCGCACGAGTGGCGACCGAGGTGATCGGGGGACCGGTCGGGCGGTTCGCGAGGGTCGGCGCCCGAAGCTGGCTGTACGTCGGCGCGGTGTTGTCCTCGCTGGCCAGCGTGCTGATCGCGCTGGGCGTCGTGCAGAAGAACCACTGCGAAACAGTCGGTTGGGGCGGACCGGGCGCCTTCTGGCGGGCCTGCTACTCCGACCTGCCGGTGGGAGCGGGTGGTTCGGCCGGCGCTACCCCCTGGAGTGCGGGCGGGCCCGGACAGACCCAACCAGCGCTGACCGCATACATCACGTGGGGATTGCAGCACCTGGTGCCAAGCGGCGGAACGATGCTGCATCGCCAGCAGCTTTTCTACGGAATTTGCGCGGTCGTCATCACCGCCCTCGTCGCCGCCACGACCATCGCCACGGCCTCAATGCTGCGCGGATCGCCATGGCAGGCCGCACATGTCGCGCTGAGCCCGGTCCTGATCACCGCGTCGCTGCTGTCACTGGACATTTTGGGGGTCGCGCTGGCAACCGTCGGGATGGCCCTGTGGATGCGTCGGATGCCAGTTGCTGCAGGCGTGCTGCTCGGTGCGGCGGTGATGGCCCGTACCTACCCGCTCATCATCATCGCCGCGATCGTGCTGTTGGCGCTGCGCGAACGACGTGGGTCGGCTGCCCTTCGCATGCTCGGTGCTGCCG
>JALYUK010000067.1 GCA_030853805.1 Actinomycetota bacterium
GCGTTGCGCTGGGTGATCAGCCGGTCGGTGAAGAACGCCTGCAGTGTCGGCGCGACGCAACTCATGACAGCACCAGCCCAAGACGCTCCAGGCGCCCGCTGACCTGCGATTGCAGTTCGGGGACCGACTGTAGGTACCAGTAGGTCGATTCCGGTGACACGTGACCGAGGTAGGTCGATAGTGCTGGCATCTTTGGGTCGATGTCCTCACCGCACTGGTACCACCGGATCAGCGTGTGGACTGCGAAGGTATGTCGTAGGTCGTGCGGGCGGGGTCGCACTCGGGTACCTCGTCCTTCCAGCCCAGCTTGGGCGATGAGCGTCCGGAATGTCTGCGCGAACACGGTCTTCGTCGGGCGCCTGCCCCAGCTAGTGACGAAGAATGAGGGGGTCAAGACGTAGGGATAACGACCGTCTCTGACGCTCAGGTAGCGCCCGAGCGCTTCGGTGGTGCTTGGGTGCAGCGGTACCTGCCGCGCCCGGTGGTTCGTGCAGGCGCGGATTTCCAGCACGCCCTCGCACAGGTCGACGTCGAGGCGGTCCAGTGCCAGCGCCTCGCGCAACCGGATCCCGGTGCTGGCCAGTAACCCGATCACGGTCGCGAACATCGCCGCCGCCAGCGGCCGACGCAGTGACCGGGCCGCCGCGATCAACGCCTCGATCTCATGCGGGCTATAGATGTAGGGCGCGATGCGTGGCTGGGAAGCGGGCAACAGATCCTGCGGTGGGACCTCAGACCCAGGGTCGATGGTGGCCACGTAACGGGCGAACTGGCGCACCATCGATAACCGTTTGCGCCAGATGACCGGATGGGCGGTGGCGGGGATCTTCGCCCACTGCACCGCCAGGCCCGTGATGATCCGATCTTCGACTCCCGCCCGCACGCAGTACGCGACGAAGGCCTCCAGTTGTGGCTGGTCACGTTCCAGGTAGTAACCCATCTGGCGGCGCAGCCTCAGATAGTCCTGGAGTGCCTGCCCCAGCGTGGTCATGACGTTGCCTCCGGCCACGGGCGCGCGATCGTGCGTAACGTCACGCGGTCGACCCGCGCGTAAATCGCAGTGGTTCGCCGCTCCCGGTGGCGCAGCACTTGCCCGATTTCCTCCAATGAGGCGCCAGCGGCCAGCATCGAGCTGGCCGCAGCGTGCCGCAACCGGTGAGCACCAACACGAGGAAAGCCCACACGCCAACATGCCTCTCGTACCACTGCTGTCACCGCATACCTGGACATCGAGCCTGCCGGCGCAGTCACTTTCACGAACAACGTCCGGCAATGCACAGGTTCGCGTGGTCGGCGTTGTAGGTAGCTGACCAACGCGTCGCCGACGTCGGGCGGCAGGGGCAACACATCGGTCCGGCCGCCCTTGCCATGAACCACCACCTGGCCAGCACGCCAATCGATATCGGCCAAGGTGAGCTGGGCGACCTCGCTGGCGCGCAGGCCGAGCCTGCTCAACAACAACAAGATCGCGTAGTTCCGTCGCCCCACCGTGCGGCGGCGGTCACAACTGGACAACAAGGCCGCCACCGCGTCCGGCTCAAGAGCGCGAGGCAGCGACTGGACCGGGACGGCGACACTGGGAACCGCCCACTCAAGAGGCGCGGGAATCAGCCCGGCAAGATGCACGTAGCGCAGCACCGAGCGGACGACTGTCACCAGCATCGACACCGACGCGGCACCGTGCAGTGGGCACTCACGCGAGAAAAAGGCAACCACGTCAGCAGCCGTCAACCGGTCCAGACCCTCACCTCGCAGGCCTACGTACTGAGCCAGGAACCGCCGTGCCCTCGGCTCATAACAATCGGCCGTCGTCGTGGCCAGGCCGCGTTCTTCAAGCAGATACCGGCGGTACCCCACCAACACGGCCTCCACAGCATCGTCAGGGCCAGGTGCTACATCCACGCCAGCTATCAGCCGCTCGTCACTCATCACAACCTCCAGAGATCGAAAAATACGAACTCAAGAAGCATCGAACGGGCAACAACGTTATGCCGAGCGGATCAGCCCCAAGACCGTCCCTGACCAGGCAGAACACGCACCATCAGAAACACACTCGACATAACGAAGGACTCGGCATGAAGGTCGTCCGATTTGCGTCCCGGGACGGGGGCGTCGTACGAAGCGTCCGATATGTGTTGTGGTCGGCGCCAGCGCA
>JALYUK010000077.1 GCA_030853805.1 Actinomycetota bacterium
TCTGCCGGGTCAGCCCCGCAGGCGCTGGGTCAGAAAACTCAGGGCAACCCGGTCGCTGCGGGGTTGATCGCGTTCGGCGCCGGGTGGTTGCTGTCCTCGTTGGCGCCTGCCAGCGACGCGGAGAAGAAAACCGCCGCGAAGGTGGAAGACCGGGTGGGGGAGCCGTTGAAGCAGTCCGCCCAAGAAGTAGCCGGCAATCTGAAGGAACCGGCCCAGCAGGCCGCCGCCTCAGTACAGGGCACCACCGCCGATGCAGCCCAGCGCACCGCCGACCACGCGAAGTCCGCCGCCTCCGACGTACAAGATCACGCGAAGGACGCAAAAGACCAGGTCACCGACGGTGGCGGTTCGGGTGATTTCGGCGGGCACTATGCCCGCTGACGCCATCCCCGACCAGGGCCGTTCCGCTTAAGAACAGCGCGGCAAGCACGAGCAGAGCGTGCAAGGACTGCGCGCCGACGGTTGACACGTCGCGCTGCTGCTTTCCCTATTAGCAACCGGGCGGGACTACCGACCGGGACACCCCAGGACACCCCCGGTGTCCTGGCACCCCCCCACAAGAAGGAGATCCCTGATGGGTATCGCAGATAAGGCCAAGAACGCCGCCCAGGATCTGGGCGGCAAGGGCAAGGAAGCAGCTGGGAAGGTCACCGGCGATGACAGCACCACGGCCGAAGGTCAGGCCGACCAGTCCAAAGCGTCGGTCAAGAAGGCCGGCGAGAACATCAAGGACGTCTTCAAGAACTGACCGGTCAACCACCGGCACAGAATCATCCCCATCACTATTTTGCTATTGAAAGGTTCACGCACGTGATCTCAGAAAACCAGATTCAGTCCATCACCGGTGGAAACGTCGTCGGTTCTGACGGGGCCAAGATCGGCTCGGTTGGCCAGGTGTACCTGGACGACCAGTCCGGTGCCCCCGAATGGGTGACCGTCAAGACCGGTCTGTTCGGCACCTCAGAATCGTTCGTCCCGCTACGCGAAGCGCAGGTCGAGGGCAACGACGTAAAGGTTCCCTACACCAAGGACAAGGTCAAAGACGCTCCCCGCGTCAACGCGGACCAGCACCTGGACCACGACGAAGAACGCGAACTGTACCGCTACTACGACGTGTCCTACGAGCAGGGAAACCAGGCCGCGGGCCAGGTCGGCGACACCGAGCCTTATGACCAGAGCCAGGGCGACGATCACCGCCGGGACCGGGCCGGTGAGGCTGGCATTGTGGGTCAGGACACTTCCGGTCCCACCACCGATGAGGCGATGACCCGCTCGGAGGAGCGCCTGCATGTGGGCACTGAGAAGGTCGAGACTGGTCGGGCCCGGTTGCGTAAGTACATCGTTACCGAGAACGTCAGCACCACGGTCCCGGTCAGCCACGAAGAGGTCCGCGTCGTACGCGAGCCGATCACCGATGAAAACCGCGGCGACGCACTGGCTGGCAATGACCTGACCGAGGAAGAGCACGAGGTCACCCTGCACGCCGAACGGCCCGTAGTGAACAAGGAGACCGTGGCTGTGGAGCGCGTCAAGTTGGACACTGAGACTGTTACCAGTGAGCAGGAAATCACCGAGCAGGTCCGCAAGGAAAAGATCGAAACCGAAACCGGTGAAGGTAACCGCGCCGGCGACAAGAACAACGGAAACCAGAAGCGCTAACTAGCGCCATAGTTTCCGCCACGCCGCAGCCCCCTGCCCGGGGGTTGCGGCGTGGCACCCCGGGCGACTGAACCTTCAGGGGGAAGTCCACGGTCGCTACAACTGCTGTATTACAGCCCCCATTGGGGAACCTGATGGCCACCGAGTTTGGCCTTTACTGTCGCCACCACCGAAAGGTAACGCCGTGCTTGATCCCGCCCAGTTTGATCAGGTTCTTGGTCAGCCGCTGTACGACGCTCATGGGTCGCAGGTCGGTCTGATTGGTCAGGTGTATGTGTACCCTGATAGCGCCGCGCCGCAGTGGGTTACCGTGCACACCGGGGCACCCAGCACGATGGAACTATTCGTGCCGGTGGCCGGGGCCACCGCGGTCGGTATGGGTCTGGGCGTTCCCTACGGCATGGACACTGTCTTGACCGCTCCGCGCGCCGATGGCGACACCGTGGCGTTGTCCCCGATGCACGTTGCGCGGTTGTACCGCCATTACGGGGTAGTCACCAGCGCGGACCACCCACACTCTGGGCCAACCCACGACCAAGACCAGCAGGACAACGCGGCCATGACTTCCGGCGGCGGTGGAATGACCCGCTCGGAAGAGCAGCTCACCATCGCCACCGAGACCTACCCCACTGAGACAGTGCGGTTGCGTAAACACATCATTACCGAGGAAAAGACCATTACCGTCTCGGTCCGCCGGGAGGTGTTCACCCTGGAACGCGCGCCTGTTGCCGAGCACGACAGCGAATCCGTCGGTGGCGGGTTGAAAGCTGAGCCTTCTCACCTGCAGTACGAGACGGTGCTGCACGAGGAACAGATCGTCGTGAACAAAAAGATGGTCCCCATCGAACGCGTCACGCTTTTTGTAGATGTGGTCGCTGAACAGCGGGAGATTACCGAGCAGGTCCGCAAGGAACAGATCGAGACCGAAACCACCGACAGCAACGACACACCCCCAGACACCACGGCACGCTGACCACTCCGCGTCGCGCCCGGAGTGCATCCTTAGTGGTTGCCGCGCGGCAACCAGCGTTCAGGTATCTCGGTGCACCCGAATGTCTCACCCCGGGTGCACCGTTTTCTTTCATCTACCCAAGGACATGCTCATGGCCAACGACAACAGCGGGTCGCACAGCATTGACCCCAATTCCACCAACGGTGGACGACGACAACCAACTGGTGAATCTCAACCAGGGCGGTGGGAGCACGATCAAGAGAACGACTCCCGCCACGTCCAGCCCGTGGTCAGGCGCAACGACCATGACGACCGTGGTGACCGCAGGCGTGAGGAACCGGCCATGGTGGATCCGCAGGTGGTGACCACCGCGCAGGAAGAAGAGCACGGTGGGATCAAGATCGGGTCCGCGTTCTTTGGGTGGCTCACCGCGACCGGGATGGCAGTCCTGTTGACCGCGCTGGCCGCCGCTATCGGCGCCGGGGTAGGGGTGGTCAACAACACCGACATCACCAAAGCCACCACCACCGCGAGCAGCAACTCCAAAACCGTGGGGATCATCGGCGCGATCGTGCTGCTGCTGATCGTGCTGGTCTCCTATTACTGCGGCGGGTACGTCGCCGGGCGGATGGCCCGCTTCAATGGCCTGCGTCAAGGGATCGTGGTGTGGGTGTGGGCCTTGGTCATCGTCATCGTGTTGGCGGTCCTGGCCGTCATCGGCGGCCAGAAGTACAACATCCTGGCCACACTGAACGTGTTCCCAAGGATCCCGGTCAAGGAAGGCACCCTGACCACCACTGGCATCATCGCCCTGATCATCGTCGCGGTCGCTGCCCTGATCGGCGCACTCCTGGGCGGGCTAGCCGGGATGCACTACCACCGCACCGTGGACCGCACCGGCGCGGCGGTAATCACAGACCGGCTGCGTCGCCGATAGGGCGACCACCCCAAGGGTGGCCCGTGCTGTGTCTGTCGGGCCGCCCTGGTTACCGGTCGTTGCGGTGCCACGAATGCACCATGTCGGCCGAACGTTCAGTCTCCAATGATGGGCGTGCGTGGCGACACCCGCAGGGCGACAGTGGGGAGCACCCGATGCTGTACGCCGATGAACCCACCCGCCGTGCACGGCAGGTCGCGTTCGATGCGGTCGTCCTGGTGTGGGTGGTGGCATGGGCCTGGGTTGGGTACACCGTGTACCGGCACACTGCGTCTGATGAATCCGGTGCCCGTGATCTGTCGGCCGGGGGAGTGGTGTTGCGCACCAACATGGGTGCCGCAGCCAACGCGGTCGGTGGTGTGCCCCTGGTCGGTGATCAGCTGCGGGCCCCGCTAGCTCAAGCCCAAAGCGCCGGGACATCAATGGACCACGCAGGTCAACACCTGGAAGCGGTCATTGAAATTCTGGCCCGGGTGCTGGGAACGGCCACCGCCACCATCCCCATCCTTCTGGCCCTGCTGGTGTGGGCCGTGGTGCGATTGTCTTATGCCCAACGGGCCACGCGTGCCCGATCGCTGGCACGCACCCCCGCCGGGTTAGGGACTGCCCCCGCTTGAGTTGACACTTCGGGTGGGTGGTTCTTAGGCCGCGTTTGCGGTCGTGTAGATCATCTCAAACTCGATTGGCGTGAGCTTGCCGAGGCGTCGTTGTCGGCGTCGGCGGTGG
>JALYUK010000086.1 GCA_030853805.1 Actinomycetota bacterium
GTGCGCCTGCGCCTGACGCCTCCGCCGATGATGCCGCCGCGGTTGGCGCACTGGGCGGCGTCGGCCGACATCGCGGCACTACCGGACGGCGTCGCGCTTGCGGTCCGCCAGTTCCTGATGCGCCGCGCCACCCTGACCCCTGCTGCGCGGACCCGACTATGCATAGATCTGTCCGCAGTCGTACGCCCGGCCGTCGCACCGCCGCCGCCGCCCGGCACCTACGACGAGGAGTTCCTCGCTGCGGTGCTGGCGGAGCGTCGGCGTCGTGACGAGAACCGCCTGCGTGCCGAAGCCGCCATCCGGCATCGCATGCTGCCCGTCGACGAATTGACCGGCCGCCGCTGACTCAGCGCGCGGGGTACCCGGGCTTGATCTGCCCGTCGATGATCGCCAGCCGCTCCTCGAACGGTAGGAACGCCGACTTCATCGCGTTGATCGTCACCCATCGCAGATCGTCGACGTCCCAGCCGGCGTCGTTGACCAGCAGGTCCATCTCGCGGGACATCGACGTACTGCTCATCAACCGGTTGTCCGTGTTGACGGTGACCCGGAACCGTAGATCGCGCAGCTGACTGATCGGGTGCGCGGCAACCGAAGTCGCTGCGCCGGTCTGCACATTCGAGGAGGGGCACATCTCCAGCGGTATCCGGGTATCGCGCACGTAGGCGGCAAGCCTGCCCAGTCGCGCGCTGGAGGTGCCCAACCCCTCGATGTCGTCGACGATCCGGATGCCGTGCCCGAGTCGCTCCGCGCCGCACCACTGGATGGCCTCCCAGATGCTCGGCAGCCCGAACGCCTCACCGGCGTGAATGGTGAAATGCGCGTTCTCGCGGCGTAGGTATTCGAACGCGTCCAGGTGCCGGGTCGGCGGATGCCCGGCCTCGGCACCGGCGATGTCGAACCCGGCGACCTCCTGGTCGCGATAGCGCACCGCCAATTCGGCGATCTGGGTGCTCTTGGCGGCGTGCCGCATGGCGGTCAACAACGCCCGGGCGCGGATGACCTGACCGCGTTCAGCTGCGATGCGCTCGCCCTCCCGCATGCCCGCGTTGACCGCTTCGACGACCTGGTCCAGGCTCAGGCCCTGCTCCAGGTGCTGCTCCGGCGCATACCGGATCTCCGCGTAGACGACTCCGTCGGCGGCCAAATCTTCGACCGCCTCACGCGCCACCCGGTGCAGAGCGGTCTGGGTCTGCATGACACCCACGGTGTGCGCGAAGGTCTCGAGGTAGCGCACCAGCGAGCCGGAGTCGGCGTTCTCGCGGAACCAGTCCGCCAGACCCTCGACATCGGTGGTGGGCAACTGGTCGTAGCCCTCATCGCGGGCCAACGCAACCACGGTCGAAGGCCGTAGACCTCCGTCGAGGTGGTCGTGCAGCAGCACCTTCGGTAGGGCAATGATCTCTTCGCTGGTCAGCGGGGCGTGGGTTTCAGGCATCCGGACACTGTACGACGAGCCGGAGTTCCGGTCAGGCGATGCGGTCGATCAGCAGGGGCAGCCGGTCTCCGGTGTCGCTGTCGGCGATCTCGAACGCGCCCTCCAGCGACGCAAGTGCCCGCTCGAAGCGCTCGGGGGTGTCGGTGTGCAGGGTGATCAGCGGCTCACCCGCGCGGACCGGATCCCCTGGTCGGGCATGCCACTGCACGCCCGCACCCGCCTGCACGACGTCCTCCTTGCGTGCGCGACCGGCACCGAGTCGCCACGCCGCGACACCGACGGCCAGAGCATCCAACCGGGTGAGATAGCCATCGCGCGATGCCGTGATGACGTGTTGTTCGCGGGCAACTGGCAACGTGGCCGACGGGTCGCCGCCCTGCGCCGAGATCATCGCCCGCCAGGTGTCCATCGCACGCCCGTCGTCCAGCACATCCGCGGGGTCCACGCCGAGAACTCCTGCAGCAGAGACCATCTCGCGGGCGAGTGCGAGGGTGAGCTCGCGTACGTCGGCGGGCCCGCCACCGGCCAGGATCTCCAGCGATTCGGCGACTTCGAGTGCATTCCCGGCAGTCAGGCCCAGCGGCGTGGACATGTCGGTCAGTAACGCGACCGTTGCCACCCCGGCGTCTTTACCGAGCTCGACCATGGTGGCGGCCAACTCACGGGCGCTCTGCACGTCCTTCATGAAAGCACCGGAACCGACCTTCACATCCAGGACGAGCGAACCGGTGCCTTCGGCGATTTTCTTACTCATGATCGAGCTGGCAATGAGGGGGATCGCTTCGACGGTACCGGTGACGTCGCGCAGCGCGTACAGCTTCTTGTCGGCGGGAGCCAGCCCCGCGCCCGCAGCACAGATGACGGCCCCGACCGATTCCAGCTGCGAGAAAATCGCCTCGTTGCTCAGCTCGGCCCGCCACCCCGGAATCGATTCCAGCTTGTCCAGCGTCCCGCCGGTGTGGCCCAGCCCGCGCCCGGACAATTGCGGCACCGCGACACCGCACGCCGCGACCAGAGGCGCGAGCGGGAGGGTGATCTTGTCGCCCACCCCGCCGGTCGAGTGCTTGTCGGCGGTCGGGCGGGACAGGCCGGAGAAGTCCATCCGCTCGCCAGAGGCGATCATCGCCGCGGTCCATCGGGCGATCTCGCGGCGGGTCATGCCGTTGAGCAGGATGGCCATCGCCAGGGCCGACATCTGCTCGTCGGCGACCACGCCGCGCGTGTACGCATCGATCACCCAGTCGATCTGCGCGTCGCCCAGTTCACCGTGTCCACGTTTGACCCGGATGATGTCGACAGCGTCATGCGATTCAGTCGTCTGCACCATGCGCAGATCGTCCCACGCCTCTGCTACATCGACCACCTGCCTGACAACGATGGGAATCGGCGTCGACCCGCTCGGTATCGGGCCCGGCGACAATCCCTCTATTCTCACAGCAGGCGCCCCGCCGTCGATCGGTATCTACTCAAGAAGAGGCCCACCGCACTATGCCCTCAACTCCGCTGCACTCAATTCCGCTACCCGCATCTCGTCGTGCCGCAGCTGTCGCGCTCTGCGCACTATCTCTCGGTCTCGCTGCCTGCGGTGGAAGCAGTGGCACAGTCAGCGTCACCCCAGCCGGCCAGACCACCAGTGGCTCATCGAGCGCCAGCGCCTCCCCCAGCAGTGCCTCACCCAGCAGTGCACCGAGCACCGCTGCCAGCAGCACGACCAGCAGTTCGCCGAGTTCCAGTTCTACCGACAGCACTGCGAAACCCACCAAGGCGCAAACGATCGACGGACTCACCAAGGCGCTGGCTGGAACGACGAAGGGCGCCCAGATCAGTCCGACGGTCATCAAGAAGGCGTCGACCTGCATCGTGGACAAGACCTACGACAAGGTCTCGAACAAGACCCTGCGGGCGTTCGCGAGCGGCGACCCGACACAGCAGCTGGACGCGGCGGACAACACGGTCTACAAGGACGCGGCGGTTGCCTGCGGCAAACAGCTCGGGTTGCGTAAATAACGCGCAGCGAGGAAACCGATCGCCGTCCCCGTGCGTCGCATTCACTGAGCACGTCGTCCGACCCGAGGAAGTAGAACGATGCCCCTTCAGGCCAGCGTCACCCGTTCCATCACCGTTCCTGTGGTCCTAGCCCTAGGGCTCATGCTGTCCGCTTGCAGTGGCAACAGCGGGAGCAGTACGTCTGCGAGCTCCGCCAAGGCCACCGCATCGAGCAGCACCGCCACGAACAGCTCCCCCAGCACCACCACCAGCACAGCTGCCGACGCCAGCAAACCCAGCAAGAAGGCAGCCGCGTCGGGTCTTGCCAAAATTCTGAAGGAGGGCCCGATGGGGCCATCCCTCACCGCCGCCCAACTCGCGACGGTCGCGACGTGCGTCGTCGACAAGACCTACGACACCTTGACCGCCAAGACGCTCAGAGCAATGGCGACCGGAGATTCCAAGACCGACCCGGACAGCAGCGACCAACCCGCATTGACTGCCGCAGTCGCCTACTGCGGCAAGGCCTCGGGAGTGACTCCTCCCTCGCCCACCACCAGTAGCTGAGGTAGGTCGTCACGACCCCTGCACCCCATCAACCTGAAAGGCACCTCATGTCGATCCTCAACCGCGCCACTGCCACGGCAGCACTACTCATCCTGCCGTTCAGTCTTGCTGCCTGCGGCGGCGGCAGTGACAAACCCAGCAAGGCAGACGCCCAGGCCGGCTTCTCCAAACTCCTGAAGTCTGAGACCGGGGCTTCGAGCGCCAACCCGGCGCTGTTGGAGAAGCTTTCCAAGTGCGTCGTGGACAAGACCTACGACAAGCTGACCACCAGGACCCTCAAAGCAATGGCGAGCGGTGACAAGAACTCCAAGGGTGACGACAAGGACAAGACGACCCTGACAGACGCCAACCAGGCCTGCGCGAAAAGCGTTGCTGCCGGCGGTTGATCTCAGCTACAGATCGTCGGCCCCGAAGGCCTGCGGCAGTACCTCGCTCATCGGTAACACACCCAGGGGCGTCTGCAGCAGGCACTCGGGGCCGCCGTGCTCCCACAGCAGTTGCCGGCATCGCCCGCACGGCATCAACGTGTCCCCGTCGCCGTTGACACACCAGACGGCAACCAGTCGACCCCCTCCGGAGCGCATCAGGTCGCTGACCATTCCGCACTCGGCGCACAACCCGACGCCGTAGGACGCGTTCTCCACATTGCAGCCGCTGACGATCCGGCCGTCGTCGACAAGGCCGGCGACGCCGACAGGAAAGTCGCTGTACGGCGCGTAGGCCCGACCCATTGCCTGCACGGCGCTGAGGCGCAGCTGCTCCCAGTTCGGATCAACACCGGTTCCGCTCATGACGAGCCCTTCACGTAGGGCTCACCGTCGGCAGCCGGTGCACGTACCCGTCCCACGAGCCCGGCCACCGCAAAGATGGTCACCAGGTAGGGCAGCATCCCCAGCAGGCTCGCATTGATCTGCAGCGGGGTGTTCAGGAAGGACAACACCGACTGCAGCGCGCCGGCGAAGCCGAACAGCAGCGCAGCCCCGAGCGCACCACGCGGGGTCCATCGTCCGAAGATGACTGCGGCGAGCGCGATGAATCCCTGCCCGGAGGTGATGTTCTTGTTGAACGCCCCGACACTACCGATCGTCAGCAACGCCCCCGCCAGGCCGGCCACACAACCACCCATGACGACGTTCTGGTAGCGCAACCGCAACACGTTGATGCCAACCGTGTCAGCGGCTTGCGGATGCTCGCCGACAGCGCGGGTCCGAAGCCCCCACCTGGTACGCAGCAGGGCTACATCGATCACCAGGACGATCACGTACATGGCGTAGACGATGTAGTTCTGGTTGAAGATGACGGGCCCGACGACGGGGATGTCACCGAGCAGCGGGATCTTCACGGGTCCGAAGAAGCCCGGGTTGTTGGTGCCGTTGGAATCGTTGGCCATGATCGCGTCGAAGAGGAAGCCGGTCAGGCCGAGCGCCAGTACGTTCAGGACGACGCCGAGAATCACCTGGTTGACCAGGAATTTGATCGCGAAAACGGCCAGCAGCAGGCCCATCAGTCCACCGACGATCACCGCCCCGACGATCCCCGCGGCCAGGCCGCCGACAGTGCCGATCAGTGCGCCGGCGAAGGCACCGGCGAGCATCTGTCCCTCGATGGCGACGTTGATCACGCCGCTGCGCTCGCACAAGATGCCGCCCATGGCCCCCAGTACCAGCGGTGCTGCCAGGAACAAACCCTGCTGCAACAGGCTGGTCAGCTGCACGGTGCGGCCGCCGGTGCCTGCCCAGGCCAGGAAGCTCAGCAGGAACAGCACTCCGGCAACGGAACCCACCGCGCGAAGGACGCGCGGGGTGAAGCCGCGCGCTGCGTGATAAGCACCCGCGACGGCAATGAGGACCCCGACGGTGACACAGAACGGTGCTTGCGGGAATGTCACATCAGGTACGTGCAGCGCACCGCCGGTGTTGAACCCGAAGGTCGCGGTGCGCCGGCTCCCCGTGGTCGCCAGGACGAGCGCACTGAATACGCCCACAAGGAGCAGGGCCACCCCGACCCCGACGCGCCGTTTCGGCGACGGACCGGTCTGTACCTTCTTGAGGTGGACGACGAGTTCCTCGTCGGTCGTCTGCGCGCTCATCGGGGTCCCCTCGAAGTATCGGAGCGAGGCACGAGTGGAGAACATCGTGGGGTGATCATCCGTTCCATCCCTTCGCCAACACGGCGCTGTCGCCGCCGTCGGTGGCCCGCAGTCGGAAGATCAACCGGACCAGGCCCGGTGCGGCGATGAAGAGCACGATCAGGGCCTGGAGCACCTGCACGAGGTCGGCCGGGGTGCTGGTGGAGGCGAGCAACTGCACGGACCCGGCCCGCAGCGCTCCGAAGAGCATCCCAGCCCAGAAGGTGCCTGATGCCGAACCCCGTCCGAGCAGCGCCACCGTGATGGCGTCAAAACCGATACCGGCATCGATATCGGCGGTGACCTGCGGCTGGGTACCCAGGACCTGGGCGCTGCCCGCGAGGCCGGCGAGCGCCCCGACGAGGAGCATGACCCCGATATAGACGCGGGAGATGCTGATCCCCGCCGTCCGCGCCGCGTCCTGGTTGGCGCCGACCGCACGCACCCGGAAACCGAAGGTGCTACGGCGCAACAGCCACGCGACGCCGATCGTGGCAGCGATGGCAATCAGGAATGAGGTGTTCGCCCGCAGGCTGTCCCCCAGCAGGTGGGGGTAGCGGGCCGTGCCGTCGACCGGTGTCGCGATCGCCTGGGTGTAGGGCTTGGCCTGGAACCCGTGCACGCTCAGCAGGAACTGGATCAGCCCGAGCGCGACGTAGTTGAGCATGATGGTGGTGATGACCTCGTGGGCGCCCGTCTTGGCTTTCAACACCCCCGCGATGCCTGCCCAGATGGCGCCGCCGACTACCCCCGCGATGATCGCCACGATGACGTGCAGCACGACGGGTAGGTGCCAGCTGAAGCCGACGTACCCGGCGAAGATCGCAGCCACCAGGATCTGCCCCTGGGCGCCGATGTTGAACAGTCCGGCGCGGAAGGCCAAGGTGACCGACAGACCCGCCAGAATCAGCGGCGTCGCGCTGACGATGGTCTCGGAGATCGGTCCGAGAATCGTGGTGAGGCTGCCGCTGGAGAGACTGGACGGATTGAGGATCGAACCTTGGAAGAGCGCGACGTAGGCACCCGAAACCGCGTGCCAGGCCGCAGACAGCGTGTCCATCGGGGCCGCGGTGAAGTATGAGGCGGCCGCACGGGTGGGCTCGTCGGAGACCACGATCAGCAGCGACCCGATCACGACCGCGGCGAAGATCGCGAGAATCGTCACCAGCGCCGGATGGTCGCTGCGGAAGATCTCCCGCACGCTGAACCGTTGTCCCCCCTGGGGCGCTTCGTCCTGCTGGTTATCCGCAGGTGGGACAACTGGGGGCGCGGGCTCGCTCACGCCGACTCCTTCGTGTGGTCGGTCTTGTCCGAATTTTTCGGCTCGGGCACGGCGTTGCCCTGACTCTGCCCGCCCATCAGTAGCCCGAATTCAGCAGCAGACGCCGTGGGCGGCAACTCGCCGACGAGCGCGCCGCGGAACATCACGCCGATGCGGTCCGCGAGGCTGACAACCTCATCCAGTTCGGTCGAGACCAGCAGCACGGCTGCGCCCCGGTCGCGCTCTGCGACGATCCGCTTATGGACGAACTCCATCGAGCCGACATCTACGCCGCGGGTGGGCTGAGACACCACGAACACCCGCAGCGGTCGGGACAGCTCGCGCGCCAGCACCACTTTCTGCTGGTTGCCGCCGGACAGGGTGGATGCCGGCGCGAGAGCGGATGTCGTCCGCACGTCGAACTCCTGGACCCGCGCCCGGGCGTTCTCCTCGATCGCCTTGTTGTCCAGCTGGAAACGCCCACCGAACGGCGGCTGATCGTGCAGGTCCAGGACCAGGTTCTCGGCGATGCTGAAGCTGGATACCAGTCCGTCGCGCCCGCGGTCCTCCGGGACGTATCCGACACCGGCGCGCAGGATGTCGTAGGTCGTGTCGTCTGTCATGTCCTGGCCGTCGATGATGATGCGCCCGGAGGACGGCTCCACGAGCCCGACGATTGCCTCGGTCAGCTCGGTCTGCCCATTGCCCTGCACACCGGCGATCGCGTAGATCTCACCCCCGCGCACCGAGAAGGAGATGTCGTCCACCATCACGTGACCCGCGGCGTCGAGCACCCGAAGATTGTCGACCTCCAGCAGCACGTCCTTCGGTTTCGCCTCGTCCTTTTCGACCCGCAGCTGCACCGGGCGGCCAACCATCAGCGCGGCCAGCTCGGCAGCCGTCGCACTCGGTTCCGCGGTGCCGACGACCTTGCCGCGGCGGATCACGGTGATGGTGTCCGAGACTTCGCGGACCTCACGCAGCTTGTGGCTGATGAAGACCAACGAGGTGCCCTGCGCCTTCAGCGAGCGCATGACCTCCATCAACCGGTCGGTCTCCTGCGGGGTGAGCACCGCCGTCGGCTCATCGAGGATCAGGATCTTCGCTTCGCGCGCGAGGGCCTTGAGGATCTCCACCCGCTGTTGGATGCCGACCGGAAGATCTTCGACCTTCGCATCGGGGTCGACGTCGAGGTGATGGCGGTCGGACAATTCCCTGACCATCTTCCGGGCCCGGCGGATGTCGAGCATCCCGTGAGACGTCTGCTCAGCTCCGAGCATGATGTTCTCGGCCACGGTG
Organism: Actinomycetota bacterium; assembly: GCA_030853805.1. Lineage (GTDB taxonomy): Bacteria > Actinomycetota > Actinomycetes > Actinomycetales > Dermatophilaceae > Allobranchiibius. The sequence goes on from JALYUK010000086.1 coordinate 8,680, forward strand.
AGCACCGGCACCAGCATGAAGTGCTGGTGGACCATCCCGATACCGGCTGCCATGGCGTCGCCCGGACCCTTGAACACCACCGGCGCGTCGTCCAGCAGGATGGTGCCCTCGGACGGCTCGTACAGCCCGTAGAGCACGTTCATCAGCGTGCTCTTACCGGCTCCGTTCTCGCCGAGCAGCCCGTGGATCTCCCCCGACTGCACGGTCAGATCGATCTGATCGTTGGCGGTGAAGGTGCCGAAACGTTTGGTAATGCCCTGGAGCTGCAGTTTCATGCCCAGCTGCCTTCCGTTGTCGCTGACCGCGAGGGTACCGGCCGTCTGCACGCCGGAGGCAGGACGAACCGTGGCCCGCCCTGCCTCCGAACGATCAACCGTGGTGCCCGCTCAGCTGGTGGGCTGGCTCGGCGACGTGATCTTGATCGTGCCGGCAGCGATGTCAGCAGTGATCTTGGTCAGCTCGGCCTTCAACGCCGCCGACTGGCTGTCGTTGTTGTCGACCAGTCCGACACCCTGGTTGGCCAGTGTGCCGATGTAGTTGCCCTTCGGGTAGGTGCCGTCGGCAGCCTTCGCCAGGTAGGCCTGCACGCCACCGGACAGGTTCTTGGTCACGCTGCCGACCATGAACTTGCAGTACTGCGCGGCGCTCTCGCAACCGTCCGTGTCGACCCAGATGATCTTCAACTTGCCGCCGGATGCCTGTGCTGCCGCACCGGCACCGAGGCCTGATCCGCCGGCCACCGGGAAGATGATGTCAGCACCCTGGCTGGCCATCGACTGACTGACCGACTTGCCCTTGTTCTGGTCGGTGAAGCTGGCCGAGAAGGTGCCCTTCTTGGTCTTCTCGTTCCAACCGAGGACCTTGACCGACTTGGACTTGGTCTTGTTGAAGTACTGCACGCCCTCCCAGAAACCGTCCATGTAGATGGTCACGGGGGGGATCGACAGACCGCCCCAGGTTCCGACTGTGCCGGACTTGGTCATGCTGGCCGCGAGGTACCCGCCCAGGAAGCCGGCCTGTGCGGTGTTGTACTGGATGCCGTACAAGTTGGCGCCGGTGCCCGGGGCGTCGACCTCGGCGAAGTTCACCTTCGGATTCGCGGCGGCGGCTGTCTTCATCGCGTCCGCCATGAGGCCACCGACGCCGATGACCGCATTACAGCCGCCGGCCGCGGCCTTGGTCAGGTTAGGGGTGTAGTCCGCACCGGAGTTGCTCGGCACGTACCTGATCGAGATGTTCGGGTTCTTGCTCTTGGCGGTCTTCATACCGTCGTAGGAGCCCTGGTTGAACGAGCGGTCGTCCACACCACCGGTGTCCAACACCATGCACGCGCTGATCTTCTTGCCGGAGGCCTTGGCCGGTGCGGAGGAGCCGGTACCGGTGCCGGAGCCGGACGCGGTACCACCGGCCGAGGGCTTGCTGCCGCAACCTGACAGGGCCAGGGAACCGAGGGCGGCCACAGCCGCGATCTTCATCACCGAACGCACAGAGAACTCCTTGAAGGTAGGCGGGCACATCGACGTTTCGCGGCGCTGGTGGGCCACCGTCGGGCGGGTGCGGATCGGGTCAGCGTAGCGACCATCCCGGCGCCTTGCACCCTCAGGCGCAGACCGTTACCAAACGGTTGTGCAGCAGCTTCAGGGCGCGGTCGGTGCCAGCACGTCGGGCTGCAGGAGACAGGTCGCAGCGAGCAGAGAGACACCCACGGTGATGGCCCGTTCGTCGACGACCAGATTGCCCTGGTGTAGTTCGTAGGTCGGTCCGCCGGGTGTGCGTGTACCGAGACGACCCATCGCGCCGGGCGCCTCCACGAGCATCCAACTGAAGTCCTCACCGCCCAGCGACTGCTTCGTCGTGACCACCGCCTCCGGCCCGACGACCGCGCGACACGCGGTCGTCAGCGCCTCGACTGCAGCTGCGTCGTTGACGACCGGTGGCACTCCCCTGGTGTATTCGATCTCGGCCGTGACACCGTAGGGCGCGACGACTTCGTGGACCAGGGTCTGTACGAGATCACCTGCCTCCTGCCACGCGTCGATGTCGAGCATCCGCAGGGTGCCGACGCACTCCCCCATCGCCGGAATCACATTGGCGGCGTTTCCCGCGACGACGCTGCCCCACACCAGCGCGCCGCCCACCCGTGGATCGAGCCTGCGCGACAGTGCTCCGGGCACATCGGTCACGACCTTGGCGAGCGCGTAGGTGAGATCTCCGGTCAGGTGCGGACGGCTGGTGTGTCCGCCCTTGCCCAACAACCGCACCCGGATCGCATCGCAGGCAGCCGTGATGGCGCCGACTTTGAGCCCGACGGTGCCCACGTCGATGCTGGGGTCGCAGTGCAGGGCGAAGACCTGGTCGACGCCCTCCAGCGCGTGCTCTTTGACGGCCGTGTGGGCGCCGCCCGGCACGATCTCCTCCGCCGGCTGGAACACCAGCCGCACGGCAGTGTCCCGGTCGACGAGATGTTGTTCGAACGTTTTCAGCACGAGCCCGGCCCCCAGCACGACGGTGGTGTGCACGTCGTGCCCGCAGGCATGGGCGATGCCTTCGTTGACGGAGCTGAACTCCAACCCGGTGCGCTCGGCGACCGGCAGGGCGTCCAGGTCGGCCCGTAACGCAATGCGGTGGGACGGATTGCGCGCACCGATCTCGGCGGTGAGCCCTGTGCCGTGGAAGGTGTTGACCTCGATACCGGCCGACTGCAGGGCCTCGATCACCGCGGCCGTCGTACGAACCTCGTTGTAGCCCAGCTCGGGATGAGTGTGCAGGTCACGCCGGAAGCGGACCAACTCGGGGAGGGCATTCGCAACCGTCGCTGAGATCAGCTCGGGAAGCTCGGACACGGTGCTGCGAGTGGAAAGGGTGCTCACAATCTATTGATGCTAATCGCCGAACCTGCAGATGGTGCGGGCCCCGCCGCATCAGGCCGTTGCCGCGGGGCCGGACGGAACGGAGTAGGTCACCACCACGCGGACCCCGACAATGCGGCTCAAGGTCCGCTCCATGAGGTGGCGACCCGCCCGACCCGACACCGGATCCTTGAGTTGGGGGTCATCGGTACGCACCGAAAGATACTGACCCGAGTCCGGCCCGGTACCGACCAGCCGGTACTTTTTCCAGTCGCGATCGGTCAATCGGTTCTGCGCCGCGAGTAGCTCCTTCTCGCTATAGGGCACCTTGATGAGATGCACCGACACTCCAGCGGATTCAGGCTGTGCCGCACGGGCGCGCGCGATGATCGCCGCGCCGTCCGCCAGATCGGTGACCCTTAGCGTCAGCACCGTCTGCGAGCGGTCGACACTCATCAGTGCATAGCTGCGCGAGTAGCTGTCGCGGCCCACCTGCGTCATTGCTCCGGCCAGGTCGTAGGTGACGGAGTGATCGGGACCGCCTGGCTGACCGGGTAGGGGTGACGTGGAGCTCGGCGGTGCGACCGTCGATGTCCTCGGGCTGGTGCCGGTCGCGCCGGGGGAAGTCTGCGATCCGCATCCCACGACCAAAGTCAGCGAGGCCATGACCAGCGACCAGCGGCCCGCCCGGGGAAATCCGGATGGCATCAGCCGTTCGCCGCCTGGGCCGGAAGGGAGTAGGTCACGATTACCCGCACCCCCACGGCGCGCGTCAGGATGCTCGCGAGTCGCTCACGTCCGACGCGTCCGCCCGGCCCCTTCAACGATGGGTCAGAGGAACCGACGTCGACATAGTCGCCCGCACCGGATCCCACGCTGACCAGTTCGTATTTCTTCCAGTAAGTAGGGGAGACCGCGTTCTGAGCGGCCTGCAACTGCGCTTCGGTGTAGGTCACTTTGACCAGAGTCACCGCGACCCTTGACCACTGCGGATGCCCGGCGCGCGTGGAACTGATGAGCGCTCGGGCATTGGCGAGGTCCGTCATCGCCAGAATCACGCCGTGATGGGGAGGCGCGAAGCTGAGCGATCCAAAAGTATTCACATAGCGGGCGTGAGCGGCCACATCGAGTGCTCGGATCAGGTCGTAGGTAGCCTGATCGAACGTCGGCGTCAGTAGCGGTGTCGTTGGCGTCTTAGGCGTCGAGACACTTGGCTTCGAGGCACTCGGGGTCGCGATCGTGACAGATTGTGATGCTGGCGGACTGGTGCTGTCGCCACCTGGTGCGATCTGCGACCCGCATCCCGCGATCAGCACTGAAACCGCGATGGCAGCGGTCACCACACGTTGCCTTGCCCACCGCGACTGTCTACTCATTGACATTCCCTCCCCTGCCAAGGAAACAACACATCACAGTTCGCTGCCATCCGAAGTCCGACTCTGGGGACCGAATCGTTACCGGGCTGCGGGCCTGACCACCACCACGAGCAGCGGCGCAGGACCGTTGTCCGCTCGTTCCTCGAAGATTTCGGTCGCCATCGACCGCACCGCGTCCGACACATCGCGTTCCCCCGACCAGATCACCAGCGTGCCGGGCCGATGTTGTACGTCGGACAACGCGTCCGCGAGCGCGTCCCAGTTGCGCCCGAACCACCCCGGCAGCTCGAACGCGCGGCTGCATTGGGCAAACAAATCGTCCCGATCGCCGCTGGTATCCAACTGCACGACGTGCCATCCGGCCCCGCTGCCGGCTGCAGCCGCATCAGCAACATCGAGAGGTAGCTCGCGAACCCCCGGTCGGCGCCGCTCCAGGTCGCCCACCAGCTCCCGCAGCGCTGCAGCGCGCGGGGACTCGCTCATCGCACCACGAGGCGAAAGGTCTTGTAGTGATTGGCCGTGTAGTAGGCGGTCCGGTCTGCTCCGAGGACAATCCGTCGCGGACCACGGTCGCCCGCACCCGGGGTCACAACCGTGAACTCGTGGTAGTAGCCGCGGGACCGGACCGGTAGCGCCCCGTTGCGGTTCTGATAGACGGAGTTGTCCTGTCGGTAGGGGTAGGGCCCACCCTTGTCGGTCAACCGCAAGGTCGCGCGGGCACCGCTGGGCAGATCCGCATAGGCAACCGTCTCCAGGGTCGATTTCGCCGTGCTGCCGGTGCTCGAGGTCACCGCGCGTTTCTCGTAGGTGCGCGATGCCGTCGGCCCGGCCTGCACACGCGGATGCGATGCCTCTCGCGCGATCCAGCCGATCAGTAACGCCACCAGCAGCAGCCCCAGCACGATCGGGACGAACCGGCGGCGCAGTACGCGAAACGGCCCGAGCAAATCGTCCATCAGAAGAATTCACGCGGGACGTACGTGCCCCATACGTCACGCAACGCGTTGCTCACTTCCCCACCGGTGGCACGCGCGGCGAGCGCGTCACGCATCGGCAGCAGCATGTTGGTACTGCCCTGCGCCGCAACCCGCAGGGCCTGCAATGCCCGGTCGACCACAGCGTTGTCGCGCTCTGCGCGCAAGATCGCCAGTCGCTCGCACTGATCAGCCTCGATCGCGGGGTTGACGCGCAACGGCTCGTAGGGCTCCTCGGTGGCGGTGCGGAACTTGTTCAGCCCCACCACGACCCGCTCTCCACTGTCGATCTCCAAAGCCGTGGAGTACGCCGTGCGCTCGATCTCCGATTTCTGGAAACCCTCCTCGATCGCCCGCACAGCACCGCCCTTGTCCTCCACCTGCTGGATCAGCGCGAGCGCCGCCTCCTCCACGTCGTCGGTCATCGACTCCATCAGATAGGACCCCGCGAAGGGATCGACGGTCTTGGTCACGTCGCTCTCGTAGGCGATCACCTGCTGGGTACGCAGCGCGAGCCGCGCGGCCTTTGCCGTCGGCAGCGCGATCGCCTCGTCGAAGGAGTTGGTGTGCAACGACTGGGTGCCACCGAGTACCGCACCCAGGCCCTGGAGGGCAACACGAACCATATTGACCTCGGGCTGCTGGGCGGTCAGCTGCACGCCGGCGGTCTGCGTGTGGAAGCGCAACATCAGCGACTTGGGATTCTTCGCCCCGAACTCCTCGCGCATGATCCGGGCCCACATCCGACGCGCCGCGCGGAACTTCGCAATTTCTTCCAACAAGGTCGTGCGGGCCACGAAGAAGAAGGACAACCTCGGCGCGATGTCGTCGACCTCCAAGCCAGCGGCAATGGCGGCGCGCACATACTCCTTAGCGTTCGCGAGCGTGAACGCTACCTCCTGCACGGGCGTGGCGCCCGCTTCAGCCATGTGGTAGCCGCTGATCGAGATGGTGTTCCAACGCGGCATCTCACGCTGGCAGTAGGCGAAGATGTCACTGGTCAACCGCAACGACTCGGCCGGCGGGTAGATGTAGGTACCCCGCGCGATGTACTCCTTGAGCACGTCGTTCTGGATGGTGCCGGTCAACTTGTCGGCGCTGATGCCCTGGGCCTGAGCGGTCAACTGGTAGAGCAGCAGCAGGGTGCTGGCCGTGGCGTTGATCGTCATGCTGGTGCTGACCTCATCCAACGGGAGTCCGTCGAAGAGCAGCGCCATGTCGTCCAGGCTGTCGATGGCCACCCCGACCTTGCCGACCTCGCCGTGCGAGAGCTCGTGGTCGGAGTCGTACCCCATCTGGGTGGGCAGATCGAAGGCCACCGAGAGGCCGCCAGTGCCGTTGGCCACCAGCTCCTTGTACCGCTCGTTGGATTCGCCTGCGGTGCCGAATCCCGCATATTGCCGCATGGTCCACGGGCGGCCGGTGTACATGCTCGGATAGACACCCCGGGTGTACGGGTACTCCCCGGGCACGCCGAGGCTGCTCGCGGCGTCGAAGTCGGACAGTGCGGACGCGTCGTAGACCGGTTCGATGGGTAGTCCGGATTCGCTGATGGCCATGATGTGCCGAGGCTAGTGCAGTGCACAGAAGTAGGCGGGTGCGGAGGTGGGCCGCGCGCCTGTCGACATTGCGGACGGCGACCCGGCACGATCGGTGTCATGCGCGCCACGACCGCCTCTCGTTCCATCCTCGCCGCCGCGTGCGCCGTTCTCGTCACCGCGGTGACGGCCGGGTGCTCGGACGGGACTCGTGCTGCCGTCACAAGCACGAGCACCGTCGCAGCCACCGGCAGCACAGGATCTCCGCCGGCCTCCACCTCGCCCGCGGACCCGACCACGTCATCTCGCCCAGCTGCCCCGGCCAAGGGCATCCAGCGCATCACGATCGTCGAGGGCGGCGACGCCCTCCCCCAGGCCGTCATCATCGCCTCGGCGCACCGGTTCGCGGGTGGGAACGGGTACGACTTCAAACCGATCTTCGCCGCCCTGAAGCCACTGGTCTCCGGAGCCGATCTCGCGATCTGCCAGATGGAGGGCACCCTCAGCCCCGATGACACCGACCTGACCAGCGACTCGATCCATCAGGGCATCGTGCATCACGGCCCACGGGAATTCGCGCGTGATCTGGCGTGGACCGGCTACGACGGCTGCTCCACGGCGAACAACCACACCTTCGACTGGGGCGTCAAGGGCGTGCGTGACACCCGCGCGGTGCTGGCCGACTACGGGGTGCGGGCCGCCGGGCCTGGTCCCGATGCAGCCACCCCCGGCCAACCCACGATGTACGACGTCAAAGGCGTCAAGGTCGCGCAGCTCTCCTACAGCTACAACCTGACCAACGGTCCGGAGTACCCCAGCTCTGCCCCATGGCTGCAGGCCAACACCCTGCATTCACACACGGCCGACGGGATCATCGCGGATGCCCGGGCGGCACGGGCGGCAGGGGCTCAGATCGTGCTGGTGTCCATGCACTGGGGCCGGCAATTCGTCGTCGCGCCCAGCAACGAACAGACCACCTTTGCCACCGCATTACTGCAGTCCGGCGAGGTCGACCAGATCATCGGGAACCACCCTCACGTGGTGCAGGCCTGCGAACGCATCAACGGTCGGATCGTCAACTACGCCTTCGGGAACCAGGTTTCGGACCAGCGCGCCGGTTACCCACCGGCAACCTCCACCCACCCGGGCGCTCTCAGCAACGCTCAGAACGGGGTCGTCGGCAGGTTCACTTTCGAGCTGACCGGCGGCAAGGTCACGAAGGTGACCGAGCAGTACCAGGTGACCCGCACCGACATACCGGCCGGTTACGTCATCCGACTGGTCACCAAAACCTCCAATCCTCAGGCCTGGCAGGAAACCACGGCGCAGCTGACCGGCAGGGGTAACAGCTGCGGCCTGACGCCGTTGTCCTGACGCCCGGCTGTCTCAGCCGAGTGCGAGATTCAGGTTTCGCACCAACCCAGGCCCGGAATAGACGAACCCCGTGTAGACCTGCAGCAGGCTGGCCCCCGCATCGATCAGCGCCTTACCGTCGTCGACCGACATGATTCCGCCCACCCCGATGACCGGCAGTGAGGTGTGTTGCGTCACGTAGCGCACGATCTTGCGACTGCGCCGCGTCAGGGGTGACCCGGACAGACCGCCGGACTCATCCACGAGCGCGAGGTCCGCGCCTCGCAGACCGTCGCGGCTCAACGTGGTGTTGGTGGCGATGATGCCGGCCACGTCGGCGTGGCCGGCTACTTCCAAGATGTCATCGAGGGCACTGCCGGTCAGGTCCGGCGCGATCTTGAGGAAGATCGGGACCTCGCGGTGCTTTCCCCCGGCCGCCAGTTGGGCTGCTTCCTGGACCAGGGTCGCGAGCAGCTCGCCCAGCGGCTCCTTACTCTGCAGACCCCGCAGTCCAGCGGTATTGGGACTGGAGACATTGACCGCGATGTAGTCGGCGTACCCGTCCAGCGCGCGCAGGCAGATGAGGTAGTCCTCCAGTGCCTTGTCCATCGGCGTGGACGCGTTCTTGCCGATACTGACGCCGACGGGGATGCCGACCCCGCCGGCCCGGTGGCGCGCCATGCCGATCCGGGTTGCCAGTTGTTCGACTCCGTCGTTGTTGAAGCCCATCCGGTTGATGATGCCGCCGCTGTCCACCACCCGAAAGAGGCGCGGGCGACCATTGCCCGGTTGTTCGCGCGGTGTGACGGTCCCCAACTCCACATGCGAAAAGCCCAACGCCGACCAGCCCGCGAGCGCGATGCCGTCCTTGTCTACGCCTGCTGCCAACCCGACCCGACCGGGGAATTCGATTCCAGCGACCGTGACGATCTGTGTCGGAACGGTGCACACCTTGCGCACGACGCCGAGCGCCCGCGGATTGCGGGCCAACGAAGCGAGGCGCTGCAGCGTCTGGTGGTGGGCCTGCTCGGGGTCACCGTCATGCGCCCGGAACAGCAGCGGCCGGACCACCCTCGAGTAGCCGGCTTCCATCGTCTTGCCGCGCAGGTCCACGAGGTCAGCCTACGAATCGGTGGGTCAGCGCGCTCATCGGGCGGTCATCAGGTGAGATATTCGCGTCCGTCGAGTTTCAGCTGTTCGACGATCTTCTTCACGTCCTGCGCGCGATCTCTGGTCGTGACCAGCACCGCGTCCATCGTGTCGATGACCACGACGTCCTGGATACCCAGTGCGACGACCGTCCGTCCGGAACCGGGCGCCACTACTCCGGTGGCGTCCTTCATCACGACCAGCTGCGACTCGCCCAGCACCTTCACGCCCGGCTCGTCATGCCGGTCCATCAGCAAGGTGGCCAGCGACGCGAAGTCGCCGACATCGTCCCAGCCGAACGTCGCCGGAATGACCGCTACCCGGCCGTCGACCGACGCTGGCTCGGCAATGGCGTTGTCGATCGTGATCTTCGTCAACCGCGGCCACAGCTCGGCCAACCGGATCGGCCGCGCAGCGATTTCGCGCAGGTATTCCGCCAGTCGGGGCTGATAGTGGGCGATCATGTCCATCAGCACGCTGGCTTGCACCACGAACATGCCGGCATTCCAGGAGTAACGACCACTGGCCAGGTACTCCTCGGCCATCGGCCCATCAGGCTTCTCCACGAACGCCGTCACGGCGCGGGCCCTGGGCGCACCCAACACGCTGAGCTCATCGCCTATTTCGATGTAGCCGAACCCGGTGGCCGGGTGATCCGGCTCGATGCCGATGGTCACCAGCTTGCCGGTGCGAGCGACGTTGACTGCCTCCGTCACACATTCGCTAAACGCCAGCACATCATTGATCACGTGATCCGCAGCGAACGATCCGAGAATCGCCTCGGGGTCACGCTGCTCGAGCAGCGCTGCAGCAAGTCCGATCGCCGGAAGAGACTCCCGACGAGACGGCTCGACCAACAGGTTGTCGATACCAAGCAGCGGAAGTTGCTCGCGCACCGCGTCCACGTGCGGCACCCCGGTCACGACCATCATCCGGTCCTCGCACAACGGGTGCAGCCGATCGAAGGTCCCTTGCAGCAGTGACTGGCCCGCGCCCGTCAGGTCATGCAGGAACTTGGGTGACGATTCGCGTGACAGCGGCCATAACCGGGTCCCCGACCCGCCCGCCGGAATCACCGCCCAGAAGTCAGGAATGGCGGTGGGCATCAGAGGTTCGGACATACCTGAACGCTAGCTCCCAAGAGGCAGGGCACCACACAACGTCCCACCAAATTGCCTTCCAGTCCGCTGGAG
>JALYUK010000091.1 GCA_030853805.1 Actinomycetota bacterium
GGCCAAGAGACTCTTCACCGGAGCATTACGCGCAGCGATCATTCACCGAGATCAGGGCTGCACCTTCCCCGATTGCGATCGGTGTCAAGGGACATTGGGACTTCCCTTTGCACGGACAGGTTGTTTCCCGGGTGGCGGACAGTTGATCTCCTCGCTGGCGGACTGTTGATCTCCCGTTTGTCAGGTTAAGGGGATCACCCCGCGCCCGTTGGTGGCCTCGGCGAGTCGTAGTGATGAGCCCTCGGTGATGATGACGTGGGCGTGGTGCAGGAGCCGGTCGACCGCGGCGGTCGCCAGGGTCTTGGGCATGATCGTGTCGAACCCCGCAGGGTGGATGTTGCTCGTCACGGCCAGGCTGCGCCGTTCGTAGGCGGCATCGACCAGGCGGTAGAACGCTTCGGCGGCGGCTTGCCCGGAGGGGAGCATGCCAATGTCATCGACGACGATCAGCTCGGCTCGGGTGATCTTGGCGATGGTCTTGGAGATGCTCCCGTCGACCGCGGCGCGTCCCACGGCGTTGGTCAGCGATTCCAGGGTGAACCAAGACACCCGCATCCCGGCATTGATGACGTGGTGGGCCAGTGCTTCGACGAAGTGTGTCTTGCCCGTGCCGGATGGCCCGGTGATCGCCAGGTTCTCCGCGCGGGTGACCCATTCCAGGGTGGACAGGGCGGACTGCGTCGGTGCCGGGATCGAGGAGTCGTCCTCGCGCCAGGAGGAGAACGTTTTTCCGGTCGGTAGGCTGGCTTGTTTGCGGCGCATGGCCCGGGTTGCGGCGTCGCGGCCGCGGACCTCTTCGGTTAGCAGGACACGCAGGACCTCGGTGGGGTCCCACCGTTGCGCCTTCGCGGTAGCGATGACGTCGGGGGCCGCGGTTCGTAGGTAGGGCAGTCGCATTCGTTTGAGCAGATCGGTCAGGTCATCGGGTAGCGGCGGCGCGACCGGACCGGTGGACACGCGGCGGGACGTGGTCGTGGTGCTCATAGGTGAGTCTCCTGACTGCTGGTGATGGTGCTGCTCGCGGGTGTTGTGGTGCTGAAGCCGGCCCAGCTGTTCGTACCGGGTTGGGCGGAGTAGTCCTCATCCACGGCCACCAGGTCGGCAGTCGGGACGCCAGCGGCGAGGTGATCGACGATCGAGGCCAGGTCGTCCTGCCCGAAGCGTCCGGCGGTTGCCGCGACGCCGAGGCCCTGATCGACCCGGGCCGGCCCGATCAGGGCCGCGAGCTGGATGGCGTCGGCCATTTTCGCGCGGATCCGCACCGTGCCGGCCGCGGCGGCCTCGGTCAGCCACTCTCGGGCCCCCTCGCCCAGGGCCAGGAACTCGACCTCGGCCTGCGTGCGCGGCCTGATCCGCGGAGGGCGGGGCGCTCCGGTCGGGTCCTGCGGGTGGTCGGGGTAGTGGGCCAGGTCGATGCGCGGGCTCCCAGGTGTAGATGTGACGTGCCGGGCGACCTCGACCAGTCCCCGCCGCCCGACCGCCCACGGCGGCGTCACCGGGAGCGTGTCCAGATCGGCGACGATCACCAGCTGGACCCCGGCGACACGAACCCACACCTCGGCATCAACAAGCCCAGGCGGGGTGGAGTACCGCACCGACCCGAATCGGATCGTCTGATCCGCGCTCACCATCCGGGTTTGTCCCAGCGCCATCGTGTGGGGCGCCGAGGGCAGCACGTGCAACGCGGCTCGTTCCTCGGCCAGCGCGTCAGCCGGGACCCGGGCGGTCTCACGGTGCTTACGCGCGTTGACCTTGGTACAAAACTGCTCGCAAGCGGCCTCCAGCTGCGCGAACGAGTCGTACTGCTGCAGCAGGTTCGCCTCGGTCGGCACCAGATCGGCCTTCGCGATCCGCACGGTGGACTCCGACCCGCCCTTGGACTCCGGGTCGTACGGGATGCACGTGTGCACCTGCGTGCCGTAGTGCCGCCCGACCTGCACGATCTGTGGGTGCCGTACCGGGACCCCGGCCACGTGATCGATCGTGACGGTGCGCGGGTTGTCCGTCAACAGATACGTCGGGACCCCGCCCAGGGTGCGCAGCGTCTGATCCACACACGCGACCAGTCCCGGCAGCGTCAGGTCCCACACCGGGATCACGACCCGGAACCGCGACCACGCCAGCCACGCACAGAACAACCACGTCGTGCGCGGAACCCCGTCCGGGCCAGGCACTTTCGGACCCTGCCCCCAGTCGAACTGCAACCACAGGCCCGGCTCAGTAATCCACGGCCGATACGTGCGCCGCCGCCCCGCACGCCAGGCCCGCTTCGCCTCAGCAACCGCCCGACGCGTGGTCCGCTCGGTCCCGGTGAACCCGAGCCCGGCCAGCCGCTGATGGACCACGTCCGCGCGGACCTTGCCCTTCGAACGGTCGACCCACTCCTCGATCTTGCCCATCAACGGATCGATCATCCGCTCCCGCCGCGCCGGCCCCGTGACCGGCATGCCCGAGTCCCGCGCGGCGACATACCGGCGCACCGTCTTCGGATCCACCCCGGCCAACTGCGCAGCCGAGTTCGCACTGCTCGTGGCGTCGAACGCCTCAAGAATCTCCATGATCTCCCTGTCAGACATCTTCATGCGTCCCCTCCGTCGGGCTCAGCTCGCTTGGATTCACAACCACGAGCCAAGCCCCGCAGGGGCGCTCACCATGGGACCAACACGGCCCCAAAGCACCGGGCGAGATAGGGAGATCAACTGTCCATCAGCAGGGAAGTCCCTGTCCGCCTACAGGGATCTTGGCGTGTCCGCTAGCAGTCAGGGTCCTTCAAAACCACATCGGACCCACACTTGGATACTTCGACCGGGATCGATACTCAGCGTGGTTCTCCGTTGCGGGCCGCTGGTCGGTGTGCTGGAAGGTTCGACGGCAAGTGTGCGTGCGCGTTGGTACCAGGGAAACCGGTCGGTTGCGTTGAGCTCCTGCCACAGCCAGGCGTACGGCAAATATTTGCCATCCCAGTCGAGGCGGACTGCGATGCCGAGATCCACATTGGTGACAGCAGCCCAGGGAGAGGAGAAGTTCTCAAGCCAGCCGAAAACTTCCCGCTGCTCAGGCGGCGCTGGAATGACGCGTAGGTCGACCTGGTTTCCCCACCTGTCCCTAGCGATCGGCCAACTGTGTCTCGAACCGGGCACGAAGGGAGTCGAGGCTGATTCGGGATCACTGACGAAGTGGCGGGCTCCCGTGTCGATGCGGCATTCGCCGCTCAGGAAGTTCCCGCCCAAGGCGGGATGGGAGGCATAGTCGAACTCGATGCGCGAGCCCCCGGTGTTGGAAAGCGTGTCCGTGATTCGCACGCCTCGCCCGTCCAACTCAAGCACCCGGACAATGACCACGGGCACGCTGAACAACTCAACGTGGAGATCGGCACGTTCGCGTGTCGCGTTGTCCAGCATCCAGGGAATCGTGGAAACCTCGCCGTGAAAGTTCACCGGAGCACCGTGCACCACACGTGGATTGCCGGCGTTGGGGCACAGTGTCTGCCACGGTGACGTCCCGCCACGTGGTGTAAATCTGGGCTTGCTGCTGACGTAGTGAGCCATCGTGCGATGGTCAGTGAGAACTGTCTAGGAAACTCACGAGAGGACACACGCACGATGGCTCTTGACCAGTCTGCCCTGCTTGA